>WHSS01000032.1 GCA_009379975.1 Actinophytocola sp. | reverse complement strand
CTAGGTCCGCCTGTCGCTTCCGCGCTTCATGCCGAGCTGGTGTCGAGCAGGCTGAGGTGGTTCAGCAGGAGCACGCGGAAGTCCTCATGCACCGTGGCGCCGAGGACGTTGTCCCATTCGACGACGTGCCAGCTGCGAGCGCCGTCGGTGGGAACGAGCGTTATGAACCCGTGCGAGGTGCGTTCGCTGATCACGACGGCGCCCCGAGGGCCCGATTCGAGCTCTGTCGCGGCGAGCAGTCGGGGGAACACCACGTCGGCGGGCAGGCCGTCGCTGACCGCGAGGAAATCCCGGTAGTCGTCGGGCAGTCGTAGCCGGAGTCGATCTTCGGCCGCCGCGATCGCCGCTGCCGATGCGCCGGCGGGCGGCTGCGCCGGAGGCAGGTCGGCGGTCGCGCGGGCCGACAGGATCTGCTCGATCAGCTCCCGCCAGGACGTCGCGGTGCGGGGCTCGCCGGTCGCGGGATAGCGCAGCCTCAACGCCGCGATGAGCTCACCAGCGCAGCGCTGCGGCCAGCCGGGTTCGAGGCCGAGCGGCCCGGTGAGCGCGCCGTCGAGCAGCAGCGGCGCCAACCGCTCGCACCCGGCGAGCATCGCCACCCGTGGCAGGGACCCCGCTCGCGCTGCCCACTGTGTGAGCAGCTCGTCGACCAGGGCGCGATCGCCCTCGGTGGCGGCGTCCTCGGCTTCGGCCGCGAGTCGCTTGCTCGGATCGGCCGGTGCATCGTCCTCCATCCGCTCAGCGATCGGCGCGAGAAGCCGCCCGGCTGGGGAGTCGCCGAACAGCCCGGCGGGCACCGTCGGATCCGGGCGCGCCAGGTAGCGGCGGTGGGCGCGCTGCTCGGCCGCCAAGTCGAGCGGCGGCACACCCGCCGCCCACGCCGGGGTCACCTGACGTGCGACGAAGAACACCGCGAAACCCCGGGCGATGAGCGGGTCGGCGACCAATGCGGCGGCCGGTCGCTCGGTGACCGCCAGCCACTGCTCGCACAACCGGTCGGCCTCAGCCGCCTCGCCGTTGCACGTGATCAGCAGCGCCGCCTCGGCGATCACCGAGTCCACTGTGGCGTCCGGGGCGGTGAGCACGTCGGTGACACGGGACTCGACGTAGTCGGCATCGTCTGTCGGGTCCCACGCCGGCCCTGTGTCACCAGACATTTCAGCCGTTCTCGGCGATGTCGGCGAGTACTGCCGCCAGGGTGCGGACGGGTACGCCGGTGCCGCCCTTGCCGGTGTAGCCCCATGGGCTGTCGCTGTTGTACGACGGGCCCGCGATGTCGACGTGCGCCCACGGGGTGCCTTCAGCCACGAACTCGCGCAGGAACAGCGCGGCCGCGAGCATGCCGCCCCAGCGGTGGTTGGTCACGTTGGCGAGGTCGGCGAGCTTGGAGTCGAGGTCGGCGCGCAGCTCCTCCGGCAGCGGCATCGCCCAGCCGCCTTCGCCGGTGCGCTTCGCGATCCCGGCGACCCGGTCGCGGAACTCATCGGTGCCCATCACGCCCGGGGTGCGGTTGCCCAGGGCGATGGCCTGCGCACCGGTGAGCGTCGCGGTGTCGATCAAGTAGTCGGGCTCGTCCTCGCAGGCGCGGACGATGGCATCGGCCAGCACCAGCCTGCCCTCGGCGTCGGTGTTGAGAACCTCGACGGTCTTGCCACCGTAGAGGCGCAGCACGTCGCCCGGCCGGTACGCGGTCGCCGACGGCATGTTCTCCGCGAGCGGCAGGTAGGTGGTGATGTCCAGGGGGTACTTCAGCTTCGCGGCGAGAACCACGGTCGCCAGCACCGCGGCTGCGCCGGACATGTCCGAGGTCATCTTGTCCATGCTCGCGGCGGGCTTGAGCGAGATGCCGCCGGTGTCGAAGGTGATGCCTTTGCCGACCAGCGCCACCTTCTTGACCGGCTTGCTGCCCTGATACCGCAGCCGGACCAGCCGGGGCTTCCGCGACGAGCCGGAGCCGACGCCGAGGATGCCGCCGTAGCCGCCGCGCTTGAGCGCCTTCTCGTCGAGGACCTCGATGTCGAGACCGTTGGCCTTGGCGAGCTCCTCGGCGCGTTCGGCGAAGGACGCCGGGAACAGGTCGTTCGGCGGGGTGTTGATCAAGCTGCGCGCAATGAGCACCGACTCCGCGATGGCGGTGGCCGCCTTGAGGGTCGCGCGGTGCGCTTTCGCGGTGCCTTCCGTGGGGGCGAGCACGTCGACCTTGGCGACCGGGGCGTCGCCGGGCTCCGATTTGTACTCGGTGAAGCTGTACGCGCCGAGTGCTGAGCCTTCGACGGCTGCTTGCAGGTCGAGCACCGACAGCGTGTTCAGCGCGCGCTTGGTGCCCGCCAGCGCCCGTGCCGCGACGCCGGAGGCCCGTCGCACCTGTTCGGGGTCGAGCCCGCCGTCGCCGAGTTTGCCCAGGCCAACGGCATACACCGCGCCCGCGGTGAGCCTGCCCATGGTCGGGACCTTGATCAGTTCCTCGGCTTTTCCGGTCGCGCCGAGCGTCGTCAGTGCGGCGAGTAGCCGGCCGTCGAAGGCCGCGTTGACGCCCGCCGCGCCCTCCGCGAGCTGGGCGTTGTCCGCTCCCCGCACGGTGCCGACGATGATCACCTCGGCCTTGCTCGTGGCGACGGCGTCATCGGTGTTGTCGGTCAGGGAGAACTTCGGCACGGTCACTTATGGCTCCTCGCGCAGGGGTCGGGGGTCGTCGGGGGTTATCGCCGGGGTTTGATGAACCTCGGTCATGCTAATGATGTCGGCGTGCTCGGGCTAACAACAGGTACTTAGGTGGTCACTATGGTGCTCGGAGCTTGCCTGCTGGTGGGGCTCGCGGTCGGTGCCGCCGCCGGTGGGTGGTGGGTCCTGGCCGGCATCGTGCTGGCAGGCATGTTCGCCGCCCTGGCCGCCACCTTCCCCCGCGGGTTGCGGGTGGTGGTCCTGCTCGCCCTGGCCGCGATGGTGGCTCGCACCTTCGCGGCTTATCTGTTTCCGGGGCGGGCGGAGCTCGCCGCGTTGGGGGTGATCGCCCTGGCCACCGTGGTGGCGGCCTCCGGTGGCGACGTGGGAACGCTGGCGCGCCGGATAGTCACCGGGGTGGCGCTGGTCGCCGCCGCGGGGTTCGTCGCCCTCGGCTTCGCCATCGATCCGGTTGGCTTCGTGCCCGCGCAGGAACTAACGCCGGAGCCGCTCGTCTTCACACCGCGGCCCGCGGGCGTACTGACCTCAGCGGTGGCGCTGGTCGCGATCTTCACCGTGCTCGATTCACGCCTACGCCGCCGCGCCGTCGTGGCGCGCATCGCGGTGGGCACCGTGGCGGCGTTCGCGGTCGCGTGGGCAGCCTTGCACCAGCTCGGCCCGTTCCGGCTCGGGCTCTCCGACACACCGTTGCGCGATGCGCTGGCCGCGGCCGACGCGGCCTCGCTGAACACGATGCTCAACGCGGTGGTCGTCGTGATCACGTTGCCCGCGTTGCTCGCCCTGCTCGCCGCCGCCCGCGACGAGCTGGGCACGGTGATCGACGGGCCACCGGTCCGGTTCGCGGTGGTGGCCGGTGTCGTGACGGCGTTGATGGCCGCCCTGCTCACCGCGCGCGTCGCACTACTGGTGGCGTCGACGATCGCGGTCAGCGCGGCCGTGTTCGGCTGGGTCAACTCGTGGCTGACAAGGCGGCGCATGCGGGTCTGACCGGCAGAAGTTATACAACCGTCGAGTGCCTGGCTGGGGCGCACGAGATACGGTGCTCCTATGACGACCTCTCTGCCATTCACACACACCCCCAACTCCAGTCCGGCGACCCCGGAGCGGGTTGCGGAAGTATTGGCGAATCCGGGGTTCGGCACGAACTTCACCGATCACATGGTGACCGTCCGATGGAGCTCCGAAAGCGGCTGGCACGACGCCGCGATCGAGCCGTACGCCCCGCTCACGCTGGATCCCGCCACCTCCGTCCTGCACTACGGTCAGGCGATCTTCGAAGGGCTCAAGGCGTACCGCCAGCCCGACGGTTCGATCGCCGCGTTCCGGCCGGAGCAGAACGCCGCGCGCTTCCAACGCTCCGCCAGGCGGCTGGCCATCCCCGAACTGCCCGAGCAGGTGTTCCTCGACTCGCTCCGCGAACTGATCGCCGTCGACGGGCGCTGGGTGCCCGGCGTCGAAGGGGAGACGCTGTACCTGCGGCCGTTCATCATCTCGACCGAGGCCGGGCTGGGCGTCAACCGCCCGGCGAACTCCTACCGCTACATGCTGATCGGCTCGCCAGCAGGCTCCTACTTCGCGGGCGGCGTCAAGCCGGTGAGCGTGTGGCTGTCGACGGAGTACACGCGCGCCGCTCCCGGCGGTACCGGGTTCGCCAAGTGCGCCGGCAATTACGCGGCGTCCTTCGTCGCCCAGGCGCAGGCCGTCGAGAAGGGCTGTGACCAGGTGGTCTGGCTCGATGCGGTCGAGCACGCCTGGGTCGAAGAGATGGGCGGCATGAACCTGTTCTTCGTCTTCGGTTCGGGCGAGAACGCGCACGTCGTCACCCCCGAGCTGACCGGTTCGCTGCTGCCCGGCGTCACTCGCGACACCCTGCTGAGGATGTCGAAGGACTTCGGCTACCGGGTCGAGGAGCGCCGGGTGTCGACCGAGGAGTGGGAGAAGAGCGCCGCGTCCGGCGAACTGACCGAGGTGTTCGCGTGCGGCACGGCCGCCGTCATCACCCCGGTCGGCTACGTCAAGCACGAAGGCGGTGAGTTCGCCGTCGCGGGTGGCGAGCCCGGCGAGATCACCGTGCGGCTGCGCGAAGAACTCACCGGCATCCAGAGCGGAACGCGGCCCGACCCGCACGGCTGGATGCACCCGCTGGGCTGAGGCAGGGCGCGGGTGCGGCGTCAGGCGGTCGCGGCGAGCACCCGCGTCGCGGTGGCGATGACCGGCACGGCCGCGACGGCCGCCAGTTCGGCATCGCCGTTGACCCCGAGGTCGAGCAGCGGCTCGAGGTCGAGGTGTTCGAGCGCGAGCCGGTGCGCGGGTTCTTCGGTGCTGGTGACGGCCAGCCACCACTGACGCGCGCCCGGCGCGAGCTCTTCTGCCACCATCGCCGCGGCGCTCACCGTGAGCCCCGCCAGCAGCACCGGCGTCCTGCGTACCGCGGCCTGCGCGAGGAACCCCGCCAGCGCCGCGAGGTCGGCCCCGCCCGCGGTCCTGAGTAATGCGAGTGGCTCAGCGAGGTGGGGACGCGCCCGGCGCAGTGCGTCCCGCACCGCGATGGTCTTGCGCATCCAACCCGCGTCGTCGATGCCCGAACCCCTGCCGACGACCGCGACGGGCTCCGAACCGGTGAGCGCGGCGACGAGCGTGGACGCGGCCGTGGTGCTGCCGACGCCGAGGTTGGCCGCGATCAGCAGATCGGCACCGGAGTCGACTTCGACGTCGGCGACCGCCATCCCGGCGCGCACCCCGGCGCGTACTTCGTCATCGGTCAACGCGTCGGCGACGTCGATGACCCCGGACGAGCGGCGCACCAGGTAGTCCGAAGCGCCCTCCGCGAGTCCGACGCCGATGACGCGCAGGCCGGCGCCCACCGCATCGGCGGTGACGGCGAGCGGGCTCGAACCGTCCTCGACTTCGGCGACCACGGCCCCGGTGGATCCGGCAGGCCGCGCGGAGACGCCACGTTCGGCGACGCCGTGATCGGCGGCGAAGACCACCACACGCGGCCGCGTCAGCGCGCGTGGCGGGTAATACCCCTGGCACCCGGCGACCCATGCCGCCGCCGTGCCCAGCTTGCCCAGATCGACCGCGTCCGGCGGGCGGGTGAACGTGTCCCCCGCACCGAGGGCGGCAAGCGCACTCGCTCGGGCCGTGCCGTCGACCGGCGTGACCTCGGCGAAGGACAGTTGGTCGGTGTCGGGCTGCCCGCTCATTTGACCTTGACCGGGTCGCCTGCCTTGACGCGGGGCTTGGGCACCCGGAGCCTGCGGATCTGGCTCGCCCGGATGAAGGCGTACCAGCCGATCGAGCGGGCCTTGATCTTGTCGGCCTCGTCCGGGAACGTCTTGCGAGCCAGCTGCGCGATCCTGCGCCCGTTTAAGACGGCTTCGACCACCATCACCAACAGCATCGCCATGGTCAGCAGCGTCGCCCACTGCTGCACCGCGGCCAGCGGCACCAGCAGCGATGCGAACACCACGATCGCCAGCGGCATGAACAGGCCGAGCAGGTTGTGGCGGGCGTCGACGCAGTCACGCACGAACGCCTTGATCGGGCCGCGATCACGGGGGAGCAGATACCGGTCGTCGCCCGCCATCATGCGCTCGCGGCGTTCCTTGGCCATGGCCCTGCGCTCGTCCTTGCTCACCGGGTTCGACTTGCGGAGTTCCCGGCTGCGCTTGATCGCCTCACGCGTCGTTTTCGGTGGTGGGGCGACCGGCCCGCGGCGCCTGCCCTCCGCTTCCCGCCTGCTCGGCGTCGGCCGCCCCTTCTTCGGGGTATAGGCCGGTGGCGGGCCCGACTCGTCGTCCAAGCCGGCGTCTGCCGCGTCGGCTGGCGTGGTGTCGCTGGCTGAGCTGCTGTTTCGACGCAAGAACCTCACGTTTGTAAGCCTATGGCACGCACGACTGCCCGCCGCGCGCGAGGTAAGATCGAGCCGAGCGTGGTGGCCGCGGGGCCGAGGTGTGAGGTGAAACACCCACGTCATGCTGGTGTTCCGAGCCCGCTTTGTATGTCACCATGGAAGCGCAGACACTGCGTGGAACAGACCGCGCGGGTAGAGCGTTGAGAACTACGAACGCACACGCGCAAACCTCGAGGGAGAGCAATGACGACTGCCGAGCAGAGCGGCGTGCCGACCGAGGCAGCCACTCACGGCGTGAGCCTCACCGACGCCGCCGCAGCCAAGGCCAAGGCCCTGCTCGAGCAGGAGGGCCGCGACGACATGCACCTGCGTATCGCGGTACAGCCAGGCGGCTGCGCCGGGCTGCGCTACCAGCTGTTCTTCGACGAGCGCGCACTCGACGGTGACCTGATGCGCGACTTCGACGGCCTGCAGGTCGCTGTCGACCGGATGAGCGCTCCTTATGTACAGGACGCGGTCATCGACTTCGTCGACAGCATCGAGAAGCAGGGCTTCACCATCGAGAACCCGAACGCCACCGGGTCCTGTGCCTGCGGCGACTCCTTCAACTGACGCTGATCCCAGCAAACACCGAGGCCGGGGCCGTGAACATGACTGTTCGCGGCCCCGGCCTCGTGCGTGGGACTGTGGTGGTGCCTGCGCGTCAGACGTACTCGTCGATGTCGGCGACCTGCTCGCGGCACCGGTCGTCGACTTCCCAGTGAGGAGCGCTACGAGGCAGCACGATCGCCGGGCGCGTCCGCAGCGAAGCCGGGATGTCCTCGCAGTCGGCGATGAGTTGCTGTATGTTTTCAGGCTCTTTGACGGTGCTCACAATAAGACCGTAAGTTGCCCACCGGAGGAGTAACACCCCCTACCAACGGGTAGCTTCCGACGGGGATATGCACAACACTTTTGAGGGCATTGTCGCTACACAGCCAGACACAAGGACACGGAACCGACAAAACACCAGAAAGCGGTGCGTTAATGACTGAGCAGGACCCGTCCGTATTGCCCGGCGCGAGGCTCGCAGTGTGCGGCTCCATCGCAACGGATCACCTGATGCATTTCCCTGGCCGCTTCGCCGAGCAGCTGGTCGCCGAGCAACTGCATCGGGTGTCGCTGTCCTTCCTCGCCGACGACCTGGTGGTGCGGCGTGGCGGAATCGGCGGCAATATCGCCTTCGGGCTCGGCGTGCTCGGCGCGAGCCCGGTGCTGGTCGGCGCGGTGGGCAACGACTTCGCCGAGTACCGCTCATGGCTGGAACGGCATGGCGTGGACACCTCGGGTGTGCACGTTTCCGAGGTGGCGCACACCGCTCGTTTCGTCTGCACGACCGATGAGGACAACTGCCAGATCGGCACCTTCTACGCCGGTGCGATGGCCGAGGCGCGCAGCATCGAACTGCAGCCGCTGACCGCCACCGGCGGCGACTTCGGGCTGGTGTTGATCAGCCCGGACGACCCGCAGGCGATGCTGCGGCATGCCGAGGAGTGCCGGCACCGCGGCTACCCCTTCGCGGTCGACCCCTCGCAGCAGCTGGCCAGGATCGACGGTCAGCAGGCGCGCAGCCTTGTCGACGGCGCCCGGCTGCTGTTCAGCAATGACTACGAGCTGGGCCTGCTGCTCCGCAAGACCGGCTGGACCGAGGCGGAGGTGCTCGATCACGTCGGGCTGCGGATCACCACGCTGGGGGAGAAGGGCGTCGAGATCGTCGGCGGTGACGGTACGTCGTTGCACGTCGCCGCCACGCCGGAGACGGTCAAGGCGGATCCGACCGGTGTCGGCGACGGCTTCCGCGCGGGCTTCCTGGCAGCGTTGCGCTATGGGCTCGACCTCGAGCGGGCCGCCCAGCTGGGTTCCCTCATCGCGGTGCTGGTGCTGGAAACCGTCGGCACGCAGGAATGGAGCTTCGACCGCACAGCGGCGTTGGCCCGTATCGCGGACGCTTACGGCCAGGAAGCCGCCGACGACATCGACGCCGTCCTGCCGGTCTGAATCAGTGCGCGGGTTTCAGCGAAGGTGACATTGGAGCGATAGGTCTGGCCGAATGTCACGTTCACTCGGGTAGCAGGAGCATGGAATCGCCGAATTCGTGCCAGAGGTAGTGCTCGCGTAGCGCCGCCGCGTACGCGTCGCCGACCAGATCGGCGCCCGCGACGGCTTCGAGCAGCAGCAGGTGGCTGGCTTCCGGGGCGTGCAGACCCGTGATCAGGCCGCTGATCACCCGTGCTGGGCGCTCCGGTCCGAGCACAAGGTCGGTCCACCCTTGTGCGGCCGTCACGGTGCCATCGGCGGCGGCCGCAGTCTCCAGCGCCCGCACCACCGTCGTGCCGACCGCGACCACGCGGCCTCCTGCCTCGCGTGTCCCGTTGACCAGGCGTGCCGTCGCGGCCGGAACGGCGAATCGTTCCGGTGCCGGCGGCTCCTGGAGCTCCGCGCTGGACACGCCGGCGTGCAGCACCACCGGCGCGACCGTGACTCCCTTGGCCAGCAGCCGCACCAGCAGGTCCGAGGTGAACGGCCTGCCCGCGCTCGCCATCTCCGCGCTGCCGGGTTCGCTCGCGTAGACGGTCTGATAGTCGGTGAGGGGATAGCTCCCCGCCACGTAGCCGTAGCCGATGGGGCTGCCGTGACGGGTGAGGTACGCGACTGGGTCGGCCTCCGGCGTCACCTGAGCACGCCAGAGCCGGGAGATCAGCGCGTCCGGATCCGGGTAGGGCCAGATCAGCCGCAGCTCCCGGCCACCGGGTAGCCGCAGTCGTTCCCCGGGCACGCCGTCCAGGTCGGGCCCGCTCGCGTCGGTTTTACGCAGTTCGACTACCCAGTCGCCGTCGTCGAGCTGGGTGGAGACGTGCACCGGTACCGCGCTGCCGTCTCCGCGCCTGCCCACCAACGCCGCTGGGAGCGTCGCGGAGGTATTGAGCACGACGAGGTCACCGGGTGCCAGTTGCTCCGGTAAGTCGTGGAAACGCCGGTGCTCCGTGCCACCCGGCCGTGCCACCAGTAGCCGCACGGCGTCCCGGTCGAGGCCACGGTGCTCGGCGGGTGTCCTCGCTTCGGCGTCGGCGGGCAGCGTGAACCGGGTGACGGGCGCGGTGTGGGTCGTCGTCACGCCGGGACCTCCGCGAGCAGGTCGGCGGCTCGATACCGGCCACTCGCCAGGTCTCCGTCGATCAGCTTCAGAACCGCGGGCACGACGGACTCGGGGTCCGCCCGGTCACTGATGTCCTCCCCGGGGAAGGCCTGCTGGTGGAGGTCGGTGTTCATGTCGCCCGGGTCGAGGCCGAACACCCGGAGTCCGGCATGTTCGGCGCCGAGGATCGCGGTCAGCTGGTCGAGCGCCGCCTTCGATGAGCCGTAGCCGCCCCAGCCCTCGTACGGTTCCACCGCGGCGTCCGACGAGATGTTGAGCACACGGCCGTCGTTGCGGGTCAGTTGGCCGAGCATCAGCTGGACGAGCGCGAGCGGTGCGAAGGTGTTCACGCGGTACACCTGCTCCAGGACTTCGAGCGGGTAGGAGGCGAGCGGCGGCTGCGGGCTCGGTCCGAGCATGCTGGCGTTGTTGATCAGCAAGCGGGCGCCACTCACCCGGTCAGCTGCCTCGGCGAGCGCCCGGCGATGTGCGGGATCGGCGACGTCGCCGGGCACGGCGGTGACGGATCCCTGGGGCAATGCGGCGACCGCGTCGTTGAGCCGATCGGTGTCGCGCGCATCGAGGACGACATGCCAGCCGCGTCGGGTGAGAGCGGTGGTGATCGCGAGCCCGAGTCCGCGCGAGCCACCGGTTACGACGGCGATTTTCGTTGTGGAGTATGTCATTACTCCATGATGAAACCTCGAGTTAACTCGAAGTCAAACCGCGAACCGCTCCTCGTGCGTGCAGCGCCTTGACGGTGGGGGAGTTCTCCACCTGCGCCGGGTCCGGGTACGTCCGCAGCACGCGGTCGGCGGTGCCCGAACTGGTCACGGTGAACCAGTAATGCTCGTTCTTGTAGTGATGCAGCCGGTGATTGCGCCAGACCGCGCGGTAGATCGCCGATCGTGGCCGGTAATCGCTGTGGATCAGGTAGTGGGTCCACTCGTAGGCGATGCCGAGCAGGGCGACTCCGGTCAGGAACGTCAAGCCCAGCCCGGCCCGGGGAAACGCCAGCAGCGCGATCGCGGTGTAGGCGGGCAGCAGCCAGAGCAGGACCGGCCACGGAATGAACACCAGCGGGACGTCGCGCGGATCCGCGTGGTGCTCGCGATGCTTGCGGGCCAGCAGTGAGTCGATCTTCACGCGCCCGACGCTGCGCGGCCGCCAGTGCAGGACGAACACGTGCACGATCCACTCGAAAAACGGGAACACCGCGAGCATGATCAGCGGCACCGCGGCGTCGCTCGCGCGCCAGTCGCCGACCAGCAGGCGGGCGATGAGGGCGCCCACCAGGGTCCCGCCGATCAGCCACGGTGACGGGTGCCGCCAGAACCGCAGCCAGGCCTGTCCGAGCGACGGCGACCTGCGGCGGGTGCCGTCCGCCGCGGCCTCGTCGGCGCGCACTCTCGCACGGGCGCGCACTCTCGCACGGGCGCGTTGGTCTATGTCGTCGGTGGGCTTGCGGGTCATCGGTCCTCCTGGAGCATGTCGATCGCGGCCAGCATCTGGGCGGTTGCCGGCCGCAGTAGCTCTTCTGCGGCGTCTCGCGCGGCGGGCGAGTCGGCAGCACGGATGGCGTTTGCGAGCGTGCGATAGGCCTCGAGGTTGCCGACCTCCGGCGCCATGACCGTGGCCAGCGCTTCGATGGCGGGCTGGTAGGCCAGCCGCAAGCCGTTGAACATCATGCGGAACACGATGGAGTCCGCTCCGTCGACGACGAGGTCCCAGTAATCGAGGGCGCGGTGTTGCAGCACGATGGGATCCTCGGTGCCTGCCATGGCCTTCACCGTGTCGTCCAGCGCCGCCGCGGTGTCCCTTCCGCCGCGCTGGGCGGCCAGTTCGGCGATCTTCGGGCCGATGTGTAACCGCGCTTCCAGGACGCTGCGCGCGACGGCGAGGTCCAGTTGGCCGCCGGGGAGCAGCAGGCGCGGCAGCAGGTCGAGCCCGGCGCGCCGCCGGAAGTCCCGGACCATCGTGGCGTCGCCGTGGCGGACGTCGACCAGGCCGGCCTGCGCCATCCGCTGGATCGCCTCCCGTACGGCGGGCCGTGAGACGCCGAGCACCTCGGCCAGCCTGCGCTCGCTGGGAAGGGGTTCGTCGGCGGCGAGCGCGCCGCCCACCATCTCGCCGAGCAACTGCTCGAAGACTTCGTCCGGTACCGATCGCCGGCTCACGGGTCGCAACGCCATGCGAAGACGGTAAGTGGAGGTGGTGGCAGACGTCAAGTGGTAAGACCAGTAGTTCTTTGCGAACTGCTGACGGCGGCGGAACAGGCCATAACATCGCCGGTGCTCGGCGCGAAGGGCAGGCGAGGGGGTTACCGCCTCACCAAGGAGATCGACCATGTCAGAAGGCATCGCGCAGCGCCCCGCATTCGACGAACTGCGCGCGGGGTTTGCGGGCGACGTACTCACCGAGTCCGACGCGGGATACGAGGAAGCACGCAAGATCTTCAACGCCGCGATCGAGTCACGCCCCCGGGTGATCGCACGATGTGCCCGCGTGGACGACGTCAAGGCGGCCCTTGTCTACGCGCGGACGAACGAACTGGCCATCGCGGTGCGGGGCGGCGGGCACAGCGTCGCCGGGGCTTCGCTCGTCGATGGCGGAGTAGTGATCGACCTGCGGGGACTCAACTCGGTAGTGGTGGATCCGCAGGCCAGAACGGCGACGGTCGGCGGCGGAACCGTCTGGGGCGAGCTGGACAAGGCGACTCAGCCGCACGGGCTGGCGGTGACCGGCGGGCGGGTGTCGACGACCGGGGTCGCCGGCTTGACGCTCGGTGGCGGGTCCGGCTGGCTCGAGCGCGCGTTCGGCCTTGCCGCCGACAACCTGCTCTCGGTCGACCTGATCACCGCCGACGGCAGGGAGGTCACCGCCAACGCGACGGAGAACCCCGACCTGTTCTGGGCATTGCACGGCGGCGGCGGCAACTTCGGCATCGCGACGTCGCTGACCTTCCGGCTCCACCCGCTGCCCGCTTTCGCCATGGCGCTACTCCTGTGGCCGGCCGAAAAGGGTCGCGAGGTGGCGGGTAGGTACCGCGATCTGATTGAGCTCGCGCCTGACGAGATCGGCGGCGGCTTGCTCTATCTCACCGGACCGCCGGAGGAGTTCGTCCCGGAGCACATGGTCGACCAGTTGTGTTGCGGCGTCCTGGTCACCTGCGTCGGCACCGAAGCCGAACTGCTCAGGCAGATCTCCGGGCTGCTCGAGCTGCGGCCGGAGGGGCAGGTGATCACCGAGATTCCCTACGCCGAACTGCAGTGCATGCTCGACGACCCGCCGGGATTCCGGAACTACTGGTCCGCGGAGTATCTCGACGAGTTGCCGGACGAAGCGCTCGACCGCTTCTGCGAAACGGCATCCCTGATGGTCGTGCCGTCACCGTCGCAGCACGCGCTGCTGCCGTGGGGCGGCGCGGTCGCACGCAACGCGGGCACCGATGCGATGGGCAAGCGGGACGCGCGGTGGGTGGTGCACCCGCTCGGACTATGGGCAGACCCGGCCGACGACGACAAGGCGCGGCACTGGGCACGCACCATCGCCGAGCAGATGCGTCCGTGGACCACCGGCGGGCTGTACCTGAACTTCGTGGGCGACGAAGGCCTCGAGCGGGTCATCGCGGGGTACGGCCAGGTGAACTACGACCGGTTGTCACGGGTGAAGGCCGCGTTCGACCCGGACAACGTGTTCAACCGCTGGCACAACGTCCTCCCCGCGACAGACCCCACCCTTCGTGCGTGAAAGTTCGTTCCCCGGCACTGGTGAGCACTCACGAGCCCTCGTGAGTGCTCACCAGTGCCGGTACAAGGGGTTTCACGCACGAAGGGTGGGTGTCAGACCTTGACGGGGTAGTGCGGCTCGGGGATGTCGGGCTTTATACGGCCTTCGATGAAGATCCCGTGCCAGAGCATGAACACCAGCAGCGCCCAGATTTGCCGGCTCCGGTCCAGCGCGCCCGACTTGTGCTCGTCGAGCAGCGCGAGCACCGCGGGCTTGTCGATGAACTCGTCGGTGCCGGAGTCGTTGATGATGCCGCGCGCCCAGTCGTACATCTCGTCGCGCAGCCAGAGCCGGATCGGCACCGGGAAGCCGAGCTTGCGCCGGTTCAGCACGTGCGCCGGCACGATCTCGGCCAGGCCCCGCCGCAACGCGTGCTTCGTGGTCTCCTTGGTGATCTTCTGGTCGAGCGGGATGTTCGCGGCGACCCGGAACACCTCGGGGTCGAGGAAGGGGACCCGGAGCTCGAGCGAGTTCGCCATGGTCATCTTGTCGGCCTTGACCAGGATGTCGCCGCGCAGCCAGGTGAACAGGTCGACGTGCTGCATGCGCGCGACCGGGTCCCAGCCCTGCGACTCGCGGTACAACCGGGCGGTGACGTCGTGGTGCCCGACGCCCTCCTGGTACGTGCGCAGCACGCCGCGCAGCTGATCGTCGCGGAAGATCCGGGCGTTGCCGTAGTAGCGCTCCTCGAGCGGGATGGCGCCGCGACGCAGCAGGTCCTTGCCGCGTGTCCCCTCGGGGATCTTGACCGAGAGCTTGCCGAGGGCGCGGCGCATCCCGCCGGGCAGATTTTCGAACGGCCGCAGGGAGATCGGCTCGCGGTAGATGGTGTACCCGCCGAACAGTTCGTCGGCGCCTTCGCCGGAGAGCACCGCCTTGACGTGCTTGCGAGCCTCACGCGCGATGAACCACAGGGGCACCAGCGCCGGGTCGGCCACCGGGTCGTCGAGGTACCAGACGATCAGCGGCAGGGCGTCCATCATCTCGTCGGCCGAGACGGTGCGCACCACGTGCTTGACGCCGATCGCCGCCGCGGACTCCGCCGCGACGTCCACCTCGGAGTAGCCCTCGCGCTCGAACCCGGTGGTGAACGCGATCAGGTTCGGATTGTGCTCCTTGGCCAGGGCACAGGTCGCGGTCGAGTCGATGCCTCCGGAGAGGAACGCGCCGACGGTGATGTCCGGGTCGGCCACCATGTGCTTGGCGACCGAGTCGCGCATCACATCGGTGATCCGCTGATGCAGGGCCGCCGCTTCGCCAGCGCCGGTGACCTGCCGCGCGGTGAACTCCGGCGTGAAGTACCGCTTGATGACCGGTTCGCCGCCGGGGGAGACGGTGAAGCAGTTGCCCGACTCGATGCGGCGCACGTCGGCGTGCAGCGTCTCCGGCTCGGGGACGTACTGCAGCGTCAGGTAGTGCTGCAGCGCGGTCCGGTCGAGCGTGCTGGTCGTGCCGAGCGTGCCCGCGAGCTCCAGCAGGCTCTTCTTCTCGCTGGCGAAGGCGATACCGCCGGGGCCCCGCGCGTAGAACAGCGGCTTGATGCCGAACGGGTCCCGCGCGCCGAAGACGACCTTGCGCTCGGCGTCGAAGATCATGAACGCGAACATGCCGCGCAGCCGCTCGACGGCCGCTTCGCCCAGATAGTGATAGGCCGCGACGATCGCCTCGCCGTCGCCTTCGGTGGCGAACTTGGCGCCGTACTCGGCGGCAAGCTGCTCCCTGAGCTCCAGGTAGTTGTAGATCTCGCCGTTGAAGTTCATGGTGTAGCGGCTCGGCGACTCGGGCGGGCCCCAGGTCAGCGGCTGATGCGAGTGCTCGAGGTCGATGAACGCCAGCCGGTTGAACCCGTAGACCACCTCGGCGTCAGCCCAGGTGTCGCTCTCATCGGGACCGCGATGCCGCATACAGTGCAGCGCGGACGCGACCGACGGCCGAGCCGCCACGGCGTCGCTCTCGTTGGCGCAGATCAGTCCGAGCAGGCCGCACACGTGCTAACACACCCCTTGTCGCGATGGAACTTCCAGGTCAGCACACAGTATGCCGATAGGGCAGGGCTTTACCTGCCTGCCCCGCCGAGTCGCCCCATGCCATATTCGGCTAGGCTCCGCTAGGCGTTGGAAGGACAGTCGAGGAGGCGTGACGCAGTGAGTCGGATTGTGCGTGTCCCGGCATCACGACGGTGGAAGGCAGGCAAAATCGCCGTCCTCGTCGTCGCTGTTGCCGTCTCGGTCACCGGCTGCTCGACGAGCGAGGTGCTGCGGTTCGGCTGGCCCGTCGGCATCACGCCGGAAGCCGAGCGCATGCGTGAGCTGTGGACCTGGTCCGTGCTCGCCGCGCTCGCGGTCGGTGTGCTGGTCTGGGGCCTGATCTTCTGGTCGGTGGCGTTCCACCGGAAGAAGAAGGACGACGACGAACTGCCGCGGCAGTTCCAGTACAACGTGCCGCTCGAGCTGTTCGCCGTCGTGCTCCCCACCATCATGGTCTGCGTGCTGTTCTTCTTCACCGCGACCACCGAGGTAGACGTCCTGGCCAAGGAGGAAGACCCGGACATCACCGTCGACGTGGTGGCGTTCCAGTGGAACTGGGAGTTCCGCTACCCCGACGAGAAGACCCCGGACGGCGAGCCGGTGAGCACCGTCGGCAGCTCGACGGAGATTCCGCTGCTGGTGCTGCCGACCGGCAAGCGGATTCAGTTCAACATCGAGGCCACCGACGTCATCCACTCGTTCTGGGTGCCGGAGCTGCTGTTCAAGCGCGACGTGATGCCGCGGCCGGAGAAGAACAACCAGGACAACGAGTTCCAGGTCACCAGCATCGACGAAGAGGGCGCGTTCGTCGGCAGGTGTGCCGAGCTGTGCGGTACCTACCACTCGGTGATGAACTTCGAGCTGCGCGCGCTCTCGCCTGCGAACTACGACGAGTACATGCAGCTGCGCAGGCAGATCAACTCCGACACCGGCGTCCCGTACACGGCGGGTGAGGCGCTGGCCGCGATGGACTGTGGCGAGCTGTGCAGCCCCGACGCCACCACCACGAAGCCCTTCGTCACCGACCGGGTTGCCAGGTCGGCTTCGGGCTGAGGGTAGTTCTCACCAGGCCCGTTCTCACAAGACACTGACAGGCGAGAGGAAGACGACGCTATGAAGGTCGAAGCGCGCATATTCGAGATCGTGACGGTCTTCGCGTTCTTCATCGCCATCGTTTACGGCGTCATGACCGGACTGATGACGCGCGACGGTGTCGAACCCGTCGGAACCGTCGCGCTGATCCTGACCGGCGGGCTGGCGCTGCTCGCTGGCAGCTACTTCCGGTTCATCGCCCGTCGGATCGAAGACCGGCCCGAGGACAACGACGAGGCCGAGATCAGCGACGGCGCGGGCGAGATGGGGTTCTTCAGCCCCGGCAGCTACTGGCCGGTCGCGCTGGCGGGGGCCGCCGCGCTGGCGGGCATCGCCCTGGCGTACTTCCAGATCTGGCTGCTCATCATCGCCGTCGGCCTGCTGCTGATCACCATCGGCGGATTGGTGTTCGAGTACCACCGCGGCAGGCCGGCCGCCGGGCACACGGCGGAGTAGGACGAGTCGCGATGCCACCGGCACCGCGGCTCGCCTGCTCATCGACTTCGTGACTTGCGTGGCGCCAAAGCTGATATGTCTTGAGCTCTGGTCCAGCCGCCGATCTACTCGTTGTGGCAATATCATGCCCGGAAACGTTGAATCTTGCGGTGAGCAGACAGCCGCGACCACCCTTCGGGCGGCCCCATCTCCTCTGCTGGCGGCTGGCCCAACCGCGGATAGCAGTACGGCGAGCATTCCCGCACCCTCGACCGGTGTGATCCGGTGGTCGTAGGCCAGCACGTCGACGATCACCGCGACCACCGGGTACAGGTAGGACACGATCGCGACCGTGCCGGTGGCCAGCTTGCCGACGCTGGAGTACATCAGCACGTACATCAGTGCGGTGTGCACGGTGCCGAGCAGTAGCAGCCAGCCGATCGAGGCCGCCGTCATCGGCACGGAGACGAACAGCAGCACCGGCGCCAGCAGCACCGAACCGACAGCCAGCTGGATGCCGGCGACGACGTGCGGGCGCAGATGGGAAAGCTGCTTGGCGATCAGCATCGCCCCCGCGTAGAGCATCGCGGCGCCGAGGGCGAGTGCGATCCCGGCGAACTGCACCGGCTCGCCAGAGACACCCTTGGCGCCGAGCGAAATGGCCCCGACGCCCGCGAACGCGATAACGGCACGCATCAGCTGCCCGCCGTTGATCCGCTCCCCGAGCAGGACGGCGGCGAGCCCGACCAGCATCAGCGGCTGTGTGTGATACACCACGGTGCTGATCGAGATCGACGACAGCGCATACGAGCTGAACAGCAGCACCCAGTTCCCGACGAGCAGCAGACCGCCGAGGATCACCATGCCCAGTTCGCGCCGGGACAGACCCAGCCGCCCCGGCCGGAGCCAGCCGCGAGCCACGCTCCAGATCAGCAGCAGCACGCCGCCGATCAGGCAACGCGCGAAGGCCGCGACGGGCGCTGCCGCTCCGCTCTCGACGACGACGGCGCCGACCGTGCCCGACATGGCCATCGCCACGGTCCACTGCACCAACGGCGTGCGGGATGGTGCCTGCGCCGCGTTTTCGAACGGGGAGCCGGGGGTCGCCTGGGCGCGAATCACATTGGTCATGGCCATGAGCCTGCCCGGGGGACGACACCACGACGAGAGTCAGGAATGACAATCACCGCAAGACTTATGACAGACTGCTCACATGCTCGATAACCCGCTCGACACCAAGTTCGAAACCAGGGACGTGCATCGGGTCGCGGTGGTCGTCTCCGAGCAGGTTTCGCCGTTCGAACTAGGCGTCGCCTGCGAGGTCTTCGGCACCAACCGGACGGCCGACGGCATCGCGGGCTGGGACTTCGCGGTGTGCTCGCCGGACGGTGCCGCGACGGCGACGTGGTCGGAGTTCCAGCTCACCGGGCTGGCGCCGCTCTCGGTCGCCGATCGCGCGGATCTGATCATCGTGCCGACCTGCGCGCCGCGCTCCGCGCCGCCGCCCGATGCCGTACTGGACGTGTTGCGGCGAGCCGCTGACCGGGGCGCCTGGGTCGCGGGGTTCTGCGCCGGGGTGTTCTCGCTCGGCTATGCCGGATTGCTGGACGATAAGCAATGCACCGTGCACTGGTACTACGAGCAGGAGTTCCGCAGGCGGTTCCCGCGTGCCCGAGTGGATCCGAGCGCGTTGTATGTCGACGACGCCGGCGTGCTGACCAGCGCGGGCACCGTCGCCGCCGTCGACCTGTGTCTGCATCTGGTGCGGCAGACCAGGGGTGTCGAAGCGGCCACCACCCTGGCGCGGCGCATGGTGACCGCGCCACACCGCGTCGGCGGGCAGGCGCAGTTCGTCGAAGCACCGGTCCCGGCCGATGTCGGCGATGACTCCGTGGTGGCCGAGGTGCTGGAATGGATCGAACGCAGGCTGGATCGGCCGATCACCGTCGCCGAACTCGCCCGACGCACCGGGCTGGGGGAGCGGACTTTCCTGCGGCGCTTCGCCGCGGCTACCGGGTCGACCCCGCATCGATGGCTGACCGAGCGCAGGCTGGACCGCGCGCAACACCTGCTGGAAACCACCCGGTTGCCCGTCGACGACATCGCGGCGGCGTGTGGCTACGCGTCAGCGGCGGCGTTGCGGCACCAGTTCTCCCGGCTGCGCGGCACCAGCCCGAGCGACTATCGGCGGACGTTCGCCGGCGAGCCACGTGTGCCGGCCGCCGGTGGGTCGTGAGTGAAACACCTTGCATGGGCACGCTTGAGCACTCACGACCCACCTGGCTGGGGTCGTGAGTGCTCAAGCGTGCGGGAGCAATGACTTTCACGCACGACGACGATGGCGGCTCAGACCCCGGCAGGTCCCTCAGTTAGCGGTGGTGGCCAAGGACGTCGACAGCTTCACCCAGTCTTCGAGCAGCGTCGCCGCCTTACCCGAGTCGATCGCGTCCGCGGCCTTGCGCATGCCTGCGGCGAGGTCATCGGTGAGTGATCCGGTGAAGCCGTCGAAGGCGGCGAGTGCGCCCGCGGCGTTGAGCAGCACCGCATCGCGCACCGGGCCGGCCTTCCCCGCGATCAGGTCCCGGACCACGGCCGCGTTGTCCGCCGCCGAGCCACCCCGGAGATCCTCGACGCTCGCCTTCGCGAGGCCGAGCGCTGCCGGGTCGATGGTGTCCTTGGCGGCTTCGCCCGCGCTCACCCGCCACACCGTGCTCGTGGTCGTGGTGGTCAGTTCGTCGAGACCGTCGTCGCCGCGCACCACCAGCACGCTCCCGCCCCGGCCCGCGAACACCCTGGCGAGCAGTTCGACCTTGTCCGGATAGGCGCAGCCCACCAGCCCCGCGCTCGGCTGCGCCGGGTTCGTCAGCGGCCCGAGCAGGTTGAAGATCGTCGGGACACCCAGCTCTTTGCGCGTCGGCCCGGCGTGGCGCAGCGCGGGATGAAACACCGGTGCGAAACAGAACCCGATGCCCAGCTCGGCTACACAGCTACGGACGGCGTCCGGCGACAGGCCGATGACGACGCCGAGCGCCTCCAGCACGTCGGCGGCGCCGCACTGCGACGATGCCGCCCGATTGCCGTGCTTGACCACCGGCGCTCCGGCGGCGGCCACCACGAGCGCGCTCATCGTCGAGACGTTCACCGAACCCGAACGATCACCACCGGTTCCGACGACGTCGACCGCGCGGCCCGGCACGTCGATCCGGTGGGCGTTGGCGAGCATGGTGTCGGCCATGCCGATGACCTCGCGCGGCGTCTCACCCTTCGCCCGCAGCGCGACCGCGAAGCCGGCGATCTGGGACGGGGTGGCTTCGCCCGCCATGACCTGGGCCATGGCCCAGGCGGTGTCCTCGGCGGTCAGATCCGTCCCCGCGATGAGCTGGTCGAGCAGCACGGGCCAAGTGTGCGACGTCACGCCTTCCTCCTATTGAGCTCGCACGGCAGGCAGCGGCCTGCCTCGCAGCACGCTCGCGACGGCCTCGGCCGCGGTCAGCGGGTCCAACGGGTGCACGAGCACCGCGTCGGCCTGCGACCAGGTCGCGAGCCAGCGGTCGTCGGCACGCCGGACGGTGACCACGATCGGCGGGCAGTCGGCGATCTCGTTCTTGAGCTGCCTGGTCAGCCCCATGCCGCCGGTCGGCTGAGCCTCACCGTCGAAGATCGCGAGGTCGACATTGCCCGCGTCCACCTCGGCGAGCACGTCGGCCACCCGGGCCGCTTCGATGTACTCCACGCGCCCGATATCGGCGGCCGGCCGCCTGCCGATCGCTGTGATGATCGACTCACGGACCTGTTCGCGATGACTGAACACCAAGATCTTCAGCGGTTCGCTGCTCATATCTGGATAGCCCTCCGGGCCTGCTCAACTTCTGCGCTACACGGGCTGACGTGCAGACTCTATCTGGCCCCGACTTTGCCGAGGTAGGGGATGGTCGAAGCGTGATCCGACATGAACTGGCTGACCCGACGACGCACATCGGGCGATGAGAAGACATAATGCCTGACGTGACTACGGCAGCGCCCACGATCAGCCAGCGCGTGCACTCGCTGAACCGCCCCAACATGGTCAGCGTCGGCACCATCGTCTGGCTCGCCAGCGAATTGATGTTCTTCGCTGGGCTCTTCGCGATGTTCTTCACGGTGAAGGCCCAGAACGACACCGGGGTGTGGCCCCCCATCAACGAAGCCACCGGGGAGCAGATCCACCTCGACATCCCGTACGCCCTGCCGTTCACCATCATCCTGGTGGCGTCCTCGTTCACCTGCCAGCTCGGTGTGTTCGCGGCGGAGCGCGGCGACGTGTTCGGGCTGCGCCGCTGGTACATCCTGACGCTGATCATGGGGGCGATCTTCGTCGGCGGCCAGGGTTATGAGTACTTCACGCTGGTCAGTGAGGGTGTCACGATTCCCTCCGGCCCGTTCGGCACGGTGTTCTACCTGACGACCGGCTTCCACGGCCTGCACGTGATCGGCGGTCTGATCGCGTTCGTGTTCCTGCTCATGCGCACCCGGATGAGCAAGTTCACCCCGGCTCAAGCGACGTCGGCGATCGTGGTTTCGTACTACTGGCACTTCGTCGACATCGTCTGGATCGGACTGTTCGCGGTGATCTATGTGGTGCCGTGACGTGAGACACGTAAGACAGCCTGCCTATCCCGAACTGACAGCAAGGTTGCCGCTGAAATGACTGGAACATCCCTCCCGCCACCAGCCCCCCACGAACCCCGCCGCGGGCGGCGTCGGTTCGGTACGGGTAGCAAGTTGCGGCGTCGTATCGCGGGCGTGCTCGCGATGAGCCTCGCGCTGATGGTCGTCGGTGGCCTGTACGCGTTGTTCGCCCCCGAGCCGCAGACCGCGCAGGCCCAGGATGAACCGGCCCTGGTACGCGAAGGCGCGAAGGTTTACAACAACACCTGCATCTCGTGTCACGGCGCGAATCTCGACGGTGTCGAGGGCCGCGGGCCGAGCCTGATCGGCATCGGTGAGGCCGCGGTGTACTTCCAGACCTCCACCGGGCGCATGCCGATGGTCCGGCAGGAGGCGCAGGCCGCCCGCAAGCCGGCGAAGCTCTCGCCCGCGGAGATCGACGCGGTGGGTGCCTTCGTCCAGTCGCACGGTGGGGGTCTCGAGTCGCCCAAGGAAAGCGGCGAGGCGCTGCGTGGCGATAACGAGGCGCGCGGAGGTGAGCTCTTCCGGTTGAACTGCGCCTCGTGCCACAACTTCACCGGCAAGGGTGGCGCGCTGTCGTCGGGTAAGTACGCGCCTCCGCTGGCGCAGTCGAGCGAGAAGCAGATCTACGCCGCGATGCTCTCCGGGCCGCAGAACATGCCCAAGTTCTCCGATCGGCAGCTCAGTCCCGAGGAGAAGAAGGACATCGTCACCTACATCAAGTCGGTCAATGACGGCAACAACAATCCGGGTGGCCTCGCGCTCGGCGGCTGGGGGCCTGCTTCCGAGGGCCTCATCGGATGGGTCGTCGGCATCGGGGCCATCGTCGGTATGACCTTGTGGATTGGATCGAGGGCAGGTCATGAGTAGCGATAACGAGCAGCAGCTGCCCACCGAGGCGGAGCTGGCCGAGATGGATCGTGACCAACTGGTCACGCTCGGCGGGAAGCTCGATGGCGTCGAACTGGTCGAGTACCCGGACCCGTGGCCTGTCGGAGGCACGCGGGCGGAGAAGCGCGCCGAGCGCACGGTGGCCCTGTGGTTCACCATCGCAGGCGTCGCCGGTCTCGCGTTCCTGGTCGCGATGATCTGGTGGCCGTGGGAGTACGAGCCGTTCCAGAACAGCGACGGGCACTTCTGGTACAGCCTCTACACCCCGGTGCTCGGCGTCACGCTCGGCGTATCGGTGCTGGCCTTCGCGATCGGGACCTTGGTCTACACCAAGAAGTTCATCCCGCACGAGGTCGCGGTGCAGCAGCGCAACGACAATCTCGGCGCCGGATCCGACGAGGTGCACCGGCAGACGTTCGCGGCGCACGTGGCGGATGCAGGTTCGAGGAGCACCATCGCACGCCGATCGGCCATCAAGCGCAGCGCCGGCCTCGGCATCGGCATGCTCGGTCTTGGCGCCACGATCCTGCCGCTGGTCGGGTTCATCAGGAACCCGCACGCGGAGTCCGGCACCAAGGACGGGCTCTACCACAGCGGCTGGCAGGCCGAGGAGCCCGGCCAGAAGGTCTTCGTGCGCCGCTACACCGGCAAACCGCATGAGATCGTGCTCGTGCGGCCGGAGGATCTCGAAGCAGGCAGCATGGAGACGGTCTTCCCGTTCAAGGAGAGCGAACGTGGCGATTCTCACGCGTTGTCTGCCGCACTCAAGCGCGTCGACAACCCGGTGATGCTGATTCGCCTCCGCCCCGACGACGCCGCCAAGGTGGTGAAGCGGAAGGGCCAGGAGAACTTCAACTACGGCGATTTCTACGCCTATACCAAGATATGCAGCCACGTCGGATGCCCGACCTCGTTGTTCGAACAGCGGACCAACCGGATCCTCTGCCCGTGCCACCAGTCGCAGTTCGACGCACTGCACTATGCGAAGCCGATCTTCGGGCCCGCGACACGGGCCCTGGCGCAATTGCCCATAACCGTGGATCCTGAAACTGGGTACCTGATAGCGAAGAGTGACTTCATCGAACCGGTCGGTCCTGGATTCTGGGAGCGGAAGTCATGAGTGAACTCACCACCCCGACCAAGGGCGATCCTCCGCTGCAGAAGATCGTCGGCCAGCAGGCGGACGAGGCGGACAAGCGCTACTTCGCGGCCAAGGGCATGCGTCACCAGATGAACAAGGTCTTCCCGACGCACTGGTCGTTCCTGCTCGGTGAGATCGCGCTCTACAGCTTCATCATCCTGCTGCTCTCCGGTGTGTACCTGACGTTGTTCTTCGACCCCTCGATGGAGGAGGTCGTCTACAACGGCAGCTACGTCGGACTGCAGGGCATGGAGATGTCGCGTGCCTTCGAGAGCACGCTGGAGATCTCGTTCGAGGTCAGGGGCGGGCTGTTCATCCGGCAGATCCACCACTGGGCCGCGCTGATCTTCGTTGCCGCGATGGCCGTGCACCTGCTGCGGGTGTTCTTCACCGGCGCGTTCCGTCGCCCCCGTGAGCTCAACTGGGTCCTCGGCGCGTTGCTGCTGCTCATGGGTATGTTCGAGGGCTTTTTCGGCTACTCGCTGCCGGACGACCTGCTCTCCGGTACCGGGATCCGGGCGACCTTGTCCGGCATCGTGCTCTCGGTGCCGGTCATGGGGACGTGGACGCACTGGGCGTTGTTCGGCGGGGAATTCCCGGGTACGGAGATCATTCCGCGGCTGTATGCCCTGCATATTCTGATCATTCCGGGCATCATGCTGGCGTTGATCGCCGTGCATCTGGGTCTCGTGTGGTATCAGAAGCACACTCAGTTCCCCGGCGTGCGCCGTAAGGAAACCAACGTCGTCGGTATCCGGATCATGCCGGTGTTCGCGCTCAAGGGCGGGGCGTTCTTCGCGGTCGTCACCGGTGTCACCGTGCTCATGTCGGGGCTGTTTCAGATCAACGCCGTGTGGCAAATCGGGCCGTACAACACGTCCCAGGTGTCCGCCGGGGTGTGGCCGGACTGGTATCTGGCCTGGGCGGACGGCATCTTACGTATCTGGCCTGCTTGGGAACTGTATCTCGGTAACTACACGATTCCGCCGGTGTTCTTCGCTGGTGCGGTGGGAATGCCGATCTTGTTCACCATCTTGATCGCGTGGCCGTTCATAGAACGAAAACTCAGCAAGGACACCGCGCATCACAACCTGCTGCAGCGGCCGCGCGACGTGCCGGTCCGGACCGGTATCGGCGTGATGGCGATCATGTTCATGGTGATGCTGGAAATCTCCGGGTTCAACGACAGCATCGCGTACACGTTCGACATCTCGCTGAACGCCATGACCTGGGTCGGGCGTATCGGGATCCTGGTGGTGCCGCCGCTGTCGTACTACATCGCCTACCGGATTTGTCTCGGCTTGCAACGAGCCGACCGCGCGGTGCTGGAACACGGGCTGGAGACCGGCATCATCAAGCGGCTGCCGCATGGTGAGTTCATCGAGGTGCACCAGCCGCTGGGGCCGGTCGACGACCACGGCCACCCGCTGCCGCTGGAGTACCAGGGTGCACCGGTGCCGAAGAAGATGAACGAGCTCGGCTTCGCGGGCACCCCGGTCGCCGGATCCTGGCTCACGCCTGACCCGGTCGCCGAGACCGTGGCCCTCGAGCGCGCTCGCGTCGGTGGGCACGGCAACGGCGCGGCCGCCGAGGTCGAGGCAGGCAACGGTCACGGCGCAACCGGTACGCCGAATGGCGAAGTCACCGAAGCCGGCGAGGAAGTCGAAGCGGGCACCGCGCCGACCGAGCGCTGATCACACGAGCCGAAGGGCCCCTCGGATGGGCACATGTGCATCCGAGGGGCCCTTCGGCTCGCTAGCGCACCGTTTCGAGCTCTCGGGCGGTTGAGACGCGTTGGAGCCAGTCGCTCCAGCTACCCGCGGCGCGCGCCGGCTCCGCCCAGGGCTGCGCGCTGCGCACCAGGCGTACGCCTGGCCGGGTGAGCCAGCGCAGCAGCACACGGACTTCCTCAGGGTTCGCACCGCGCAACGGGCCGGGGCCGGGCAGCACCGTCTCGGCGGACGCGACGAGGGCGTCGACGACGCGCATCGGCGGCACCCCGTGTCGGGCTGTCCCTGCCGAGGCCAGCCTGCCGTGCCGGATCACGGCGAACTCCCAGCCACCCGCGCCATCCGGGGCGGCGGCGACCAGCTCCTCGATCGCGGCGAGCGAGGCCAGCCGGTGCGCGGACCCGACCGCGTGCACGAGGGCGGCGAGGTCGTCCCTCCGCTTGGCCGCGAGCTCGAAGTGATTCGCCGCTGCCAGCGTGTCGAGCTGGCCCGCGGCCGCGGTCAGCAAGGCACCGTCAGTGCCCGCGAACAGCGAAGCGACGGTGTGCACCGACGGCGCGTACTCCTCGGCGCTCTGCCTGCCCGCGCAGGGCGCCCCGCACCGCCCGAGCTCGGCGAGCGCGCAGGGCGAGCCGTGGGGATCTCGCGCGGGTATCCGGTCGGTGCACGAGCGGAGCCCTGCCGCGGACGCCAGCGCGCTCGCCGCGTCCTGGGCGGCCCCACGGGAACGGAACGGGCCCAGGGCGCCATCCCTGGGCACACGCACCGCGGAGAGCCGGGGAAAGGCCTCATCGGTGAGCGTGACCCACCAGAACTTCTTCGGATTACGGGATCGCCGGTTATAGGTGGGCTTGTGCGCGGCCAGTAGCCGCAGCTCACGCACCTCGGCCTCCAGTGAGTGCGCGCACTCGATCCCGTCGACACGCTCGGCGAGGGCGACCATTTCGCGGATCCGGCCCCGGCTCTCGGACCCGGTGAAGTACTGGCGTACCCGCCGCCGGAGATTGGCCGCCGTACCGACGTAGAGCACCTCCTCACTGGGCCCGCGGAACAGGTACACGCCGGGCTCGGTAGGCAGGTGGGCGGCGAGTTCGCGCTTACGCCGCTGCGCCGGCGTGACCTCCGGCAGGTAATCGAGCAGCTCCTCGAGCGAGTGCACCCCCACCGAGCCGACCCGCTCGAGCAGCCCGTGCAGCACGTCGACCGTGGCCCGGGCGTCGTCGAGCGCGCGGTGCGTCGGGATGGTGCTCGCCCGGAACAACGCGGCGAGCGCGGAGAGCCGGCAACTCGGCACCTCATGGCGGGGCAGTATCCGGCGTGCGAGCCGGACCGTGCACACCACGGCAGGCTTGCGCCACGGGTAGCCGAGCTCGGCGCAGGCCGCGCGGAGGAAGCCGGTGTCGAACGGAGCATTGTGCGCGACCAGCACCGCACCCGCCGCGAACTCGAGGAACGCGGGCAGCACGCGGTTCAGCTTCGGCGCGTCGGAGACCATCGCCTGCGTGATGCCGGTCAGCGAAACGATCTGGGGCGGGATCGCCTTGCCGGGATCGACCAGCGTCGCGAACTCGCCGATGACTTGGCCGCCGCGAACCTTGACCGCGCCGATCTCGGTGATAGCGTCGGCGCCGGGGCTGCCGCCGGTCGTTTCGAGGTCGAACACGACAAAGGTGGTATCCCGCAACGGGGTGCCGAGCTCGTCGAAGGACAGCTGGACGCTCACGGTGTGCACGATAAACAATCGCACCGACAAAATGTTCGAATGAATCGCTGCCGGAGTGTCGCGCGGCCGGAATTGTGCGGCGTCGCTCACCTCTTCGCCTCGGGCGCGAGTTTCGCTGTTTCACGCCGTGCGCACATCCCCGGTGGCTACGCTGGAGCAATGTCGCGCAGCGCCGATCACACCACGCACAGCGACGGCAGTGATCGGGCCGTCGACTGGCATGCGCTGCCGGAACCGGTTCGCGGGCGGCTGGTCGATCTCGCGGCAAGCGCGCTGGGCGGTATGCCCCAAGCGGATGTGCCGCATCGCCTGCGACCGGTGGCGAAGTTCGCCCCCGCCAAGCGGGCGCGAGTCGCCGCGTCGGTGCTGCTCAATGCGTTGAGTGAACGGGGTGCCTTCCGCGCTGGCGTGGTCGAGTGGGCGCGGCGCAATCGCCCCGGCAGCGTCGACCTCGACAGCGCCGACGCCGTCGCCGCCACCGCGGCCGCCGTGCTGCTCGACGATGCGAGTGCGGCCGAGCGGGTCGACGAGGCGGCGCGGCGGGCGGAGGAGTCGGGCCTGCGTACGGAGCGTGACGTCGCACTGGCCCGGATTCAACGTCTGGAGGCCGAACTCGACCGGATGCGCGCCGAGCTGGATGCCGAACGAGCCGCCACCCGTCGCGCCAGATCGGAGCGAGCCGAGGAGCTGGACCGGCTCCGTGATCGGCTACGAGAGCGGGGCGTCGAACTACGCGAGGCGCGTCAGGCGGAGCGGCGGGTACGCGAGGAGCTGGCAGGCGCGGGGACGGCCAGTGCCGACGAGCTGACCGAACTGCGGGATCGTCTCGAAAGGGAACGGCAGCGTGCGGACGCCGAACACGCCAGGGCTCAGCGGGCCGTCGCCGATGCGGACACCGCGCGCCAGTCGGCCCGTGAGGCGCGGCAGGCCGATGAGGTGCGGCTCGCGCTGCTGCTGGACACCCTCGACGGCGTGGCCGATGGGCTGCGTAACGAGCTTGCCGTGGACAACGCCAGTACGCGGGGGCGTCGCCCGGCGGACAGCGTGGCCGGTACGTCGAATTCCGATCGGCCCGCCGCCGCGGTCGGCGACGCGGGGATGCTCGATCGGCTGCTGACCTTGCCCAGCGCGCACCTGATCGTCGACGGCTACAACGTGACCAAGACCGGTTATCCCGAGCTGCCACTGGCCGAACAGCGCGAGCGCCTGGCCCGGCAACTCGCCGCTCTCGCCGCGCGCACCTCGGTCGAGGTCACCGTGGTCTTCGACGGCGCCGGTGTAGTCGCTGTGCCCGCGGCAGGCGGACGTGGTGTGCGCGTGCTGTTCAGCGACCCCGGGGTGCCTGCCGACGATGTGATCAAGGCGATCGTGGCGGCGGAGCCGACCGGCAGGCCGTTGATCGTCGCCACGGCGGACCGCGAGATCGTCGATTCGGTCCGGGCGCGCGGTGCCCATCCGGTCGCGTCCAGCGTGCTTCTCGACCGCCTGGGAAGGGTGTGAGCGCCCGCGATGCCGAACTGCAATCATCGCGGGCCGCCCAACTCCGTCACGCTGAGTGCGTAACGGAGTTGTCTGTACGAGTGATGAGTCATATACCGGGACTTCGGTGGAGCAGGGTTAGGGGCGTGTGTGGCTAGAACGCGGGATGCGCGCGGGCGGGTGACCGCAGTCGTACTGCTGGCGTTGTCGCTGGCAGGCGGCTTGCTGGCGGCGCCGTCGGCGACCGCGCAGGACGATACCCCGACCGACCCGGGCGACCTTCGCGTCGAGGCGGGCGTAGCGCCGGGCGCGGGCGTCCCCGATCCCCGTCCCGGCGAGGCCTTCGCCGATCCCAAGGTCGCGCAGCTGCAGCGCACGGCGGACGACGTGCAGCACGAACTCGGCGAGCTCGCCGACCGGATCACGCAAGCCAAGGGCAAGCTCGAGTCAGCGACCGAGAAGCTGAGCAAGGCGCGTGCCGAGCGCGAGGCGGCGGAAGACGCCGTCGCGCGTCAGCAGGACGACATCGACGAGCTGTCGAAGTCGGCCTACACCGGCATGGGCCGCCCCGACGAACTGCGGTTGCTCTTCAGTGCGGAGGGGCCGAAGGAGCTGCTCGCGGGCAGTTCCATGGTCGGCTATCTGCGCGCGGGCCAGGACAGCAAGCTGAGCGCCGCCACGAAGCGGCTGAAGAAGGCCGCGGCGTCCGAACGGGCCGCGCTGGGGCTGGAACGGCAGGCCACCGAGCGCAAGGATGACCTGCTCCGGCGTAACGGTGACGCGGCCAACCGCGCCGACGCGATCACCACGGAGCTACGGGGCCCGATCGACACCGCGAACTCGGCGGTGCTGGCGCAGCAGGCCGAACAGCGCAAGCGCAACCAGAAGACCGCGAAGAACTGGAAGGCCTACCTGGCCAAGCTCAAAGACGCCGACATCACGCCGCCGCGGGCCGGCTCGCTACGGGATCCCGAGCGGTTCCCGGGTGGCCTCAAGCCGCTGCGAGGCGCCAATGGCAAGCTGCAGGCGGGGGTGGCGCGGGCGTCGGTCGACGGGAAGCGCCTGTTGGTGTTGCCCAAGGAGACGATCGAGGCCGTCACCGATGCGATCGACGCGCTGGGCAAACCGTACGTGCCTCGCGACCACGGCGAGGGCCCGACGTCGTACTCGTGTGACGGCCTGGTGCGCGCGGTGTACTCCGCCGCCGGTCTCGAGCAGGCCAAGCGCGCCAGCGGCCAGTACGCCGCCGGGAAACGGGTCGCCATGGCGGATGTCCAGCCGGGTGACCTGGTCTTCGCCGGGCCTGCCAAGTACGGCGTGCAGCAGGTCGGCATCGCCCTCGGCGAATCGACCATGCTCGCCGCCGACGGCAGGCTGACCAGTGTCGCGGTCAGTGATCTGCCGGGGGAGGACACCGTGCTCGGCGCGACGCGGCCGTCGCTGGGCAAGGCAGCCAAGGAGCGGAAGGTTCCCAGGCGGGACTCCGACGAGCTAACCTGGCGCTGCGGTGGCGTTGAGCTACCGCTGACCGCGCGCTCCGGAAGCGACAGCACCGCGGGAGCCTGGGGCGGCTACCCCAACGGGTTGATCCCGTCGTCTGCGCTGTGCGGGATCGGCATCGGCAGCCACGCGCTGCGCTGCGATGCCGCGCAGAGCTTCGCGGAGATGTCCCGGACCTTCGCGGCACGGAGCGGGCGAGGATTGTGCGTGACCGACTCCTACCGCTCGTTCAACGCCCAGGTGGACCTCTACCGCAGGAAACCGGCGTTGGCGGCGGTGCCGGGGACGAGCAATCACGGGTGGGGCCTCGCGCTGGACATGTGCGGCGGCATCCAATCCTTCGGCAGCGCCGAGTACCGGTGGATGGCGCAGAACGCGCCCGCCTTCGGCTGGGTCAACCCGTATTGGGCGCGTCAGGGTGGCGGCCGTGAGGAGCCATGGCATTGGGAGTACGTCGGGCGTTAGGGCTCGTACTGAATCAAGTCAGTGTGGTTCGGGCGTGTCGCGTTTCGGGTGCAGGCAATAGTTCCATTCACCGTGCCAAGCGTTGCGGGTGATGGGGAGTTCCTTCATTTCCCGGTCGCTGATCTCGACGCCGGTG
>WHSS01000109.1 GCA_009379975.1 Actinophytocola sp. | reverse complement strand
GGATCGGCGAGTAGGCCACTGTCTTTGAGATCTTTGAACGACATGCCCAGCTTGAGCTTGCCGTACCCGTAGGGGCTGAGTTCGCCACGTTCCGCGTTGGGGACCGGAGGGGCGTCCGCGGTCGCCGAGGCCGGCGGAAGCATGGTCGGCTGCTCTGGCCGCAGCTCCGACGTGCCGCGCGGCGAGGCTACCGAATCGCCGTCGCCGCCGTGAGGCGGCCCCGCCAGCATCACTCCGGCGACGAGAACCAAGACCACAGCAGCCGAACCACCACCAATCAGGGTGAACTCCCGCCGCCTTCGTCCTCGCCGGGCACCCGCGACGATCGCCTGGCCCGCCTCGGGTGAGGGCCGGATCGACAGCCGATCGTCGGAGAAGAGTCGCTGCAGACCGGCCTCGAGTTCGGAGTCCCCGGGGTTGCCGTCTCCTGCTGCCACGCCGGGCCTCCCTCCCTTCGATTCGGCCTGGTCCTCGTCCCTCGTAATAACGCAACACGAGGACCGCGCGTTGCCTTGGCGGCACTTCCCGCATGGCATGCCACAGTGGTTCGTGCTCGAACGGGTCATCCTCGTGGTAGCCGCCGCGCTCCGGCAGGTCGGCGACGAGGTTCTCCCGCTTGACCCGGCGCCACCGGCTGATGTGCGCGTTGGCCATCGACCGGCGAATGTAGGCGTGCGGATCGCTGGTCTTGCGGCTCACGTGCCCGCCAGCGCGCGCCGACCTTCTCCAGCACCGCCTGCACCAGGTCGGCGGCATCGTGCGGATTGCCGGTCAGCGCAGCGTGAGCTGACGGCCCACCAGGCCGTCACGCGAGCGTCTCTCGGCGGCGTTGAGGGGTTCGTCGGCGAGGCTGGCCAGGGCTTCCTCGAGCCGCACGCCGAGCTGCTTGGCTGGCTCGATCCATTCGCGGGCGTGGGCGTCGGGATCGAGATCCCACACCGGCACGAGCAGCCCGTGGGCGCGGAACGAGCCCGCGTACCGGGACTCTTCGCCGAGGCCGAGCTCGCCGCGCGCCGAAAGCCGGGCGAGCGCCTTGAGTACCTCGTTCTCCGGCTCCGGCCGGACCCAGCGCAGGTGGGCCTTCTCGCCGGCCTGCACCCAGTACGCGGCGGGCCCGATCCGCTCGGTCGGCATGATCGCCGCGTTGGCCCGCTCCAGCGACATGGCGACCTCGCCGCTCGCATCGTCACCCTCGGGCAGCCACCACGAGAAGTCCGCGTGCAACTGGGGTTCGATAGCGGCGTCGACGGCGAGCAGGTCCTGCAGCCGCTCGCCTGCCTCGGGCTCGCCGGTGGTGTCGGGCACCGCGAGCACGTCGCCCGGCTCGGCGTCGAGCACCCAGCGGAGGCTGCGACCGATGTCCCGGCTGATGTCGGACGACCGCGTCTGCACCTGCAGCCCGACGTAGGCCATGCCGTCGGAGCGCACCATCCCGGCGGCGGCACCCGGCAGCACCGTCGCGAGGATGACCTCGCGGTCGGGCGGGGCGGCCAGGGTAAGCGCTGCGGTCGCGGACGGGACGAACTCACGCAGGGCGATCAGCTCGGTCTCCGCGGCCATACCTTCGAATGGCCTGCCGACGAAGACGTCGCGCACCTTTCGCTTGGTCTCCGCCCTGCGGGCCGTACGCGCCCGGCGCGAACCTTTACCCACCTGAGTCCTCCCAACAGCACGTGTTCTCTCATCATCGGCCGCGCCTATTAACGACACGACAAAGAGGGACGCTACCGGGGTGGCTACCTGCGCGCTCCCGCAGGGCGCGCCACCCGCAGCGGCGGATCCGGCGCGCCACGGACGGTGACCACCCGGAGCTGGCTCAGCTTGCCGGGCGTCGGCGGGGCGAGCAGCGCCATGATGCGGCGGATCAGCATCACCGTGAGCACGGCCAGCGCGGCGGCAGTGAGGTCGGTGACCGCGGTCAGCAATACCGAATCAGCCTCTGTCTGCAGGCCATCGCGCATCCGCCAGCCGATGGTGAGCGCCGCGCACGCCGAGTTGCCCACCCACGCAAGCCACCACGCGATGACCAGCCGCGACGGCCTGATCTTCGCCTCGTGCGACTTGCCGAGCGCGGCGTGCTCCAGTTCGGCGGCGACCGGACCGGCGAAGACCAGGCTCACCACGAAGACGGTGAAGAGCACCACCGGTCCCGCGGTTTTCACCACCGGCGCGGCCGCGGGCAGCAGGCGAACCAGCAGCGCGAGCGCGCCTGCCAGCACGCCGAGGAGGAGCCACGGCGCGAAGATCCGGCTCAGCACGTTGCGCGCCGAACGCGGCGGATCGGTGTCGGCGAGGCGTGCCGCCGCGGTGCGCGCGAGCAGCAGCCAGGCGACGGTGACGATCAACCCGGCCAAGGCGAGCAGCGGGACGGTGAGCAGGTAGAGCCACAGCACCATGCCGTCGGACAGCGCGACGACGGTGCTGTTCAGCGCCGAATCCCTGCTCTGCACCAGCAGGCCGTACCGCCACAGTTCGGCCGCCCCGGCGATCGTGGTGAACACCGCGAGCGCGGTGAGCACGGCGACGGCACCGATACCGAGAGCGCGCTGCCCGTCCGCGGGATCGGGCTTCGTCGACGCGGTGCCCGGCACCATCGTCGGCAATCGCCAGACCAGGTTGGGAAAACCCCAGCGTGGGGGCGCCGGATACGACGGCGGCCCGGTGTAGGGCTGGACGGGAGCCTGCAGCGGTCCGGTCAACGCCCCTCGCGGCGCGTCGGCGACCCACCGGACCTTCCCGCCGCGCGCCGGGTCGGCGTACGACAGGTGATCATGCGGCGGATGAACGGTTTCGGGGCGACCCGGAAGCAGCGATGGCTGGTGGCCGTGGCCCCTGCCGCCATCGGGCGGCGGCGGGTACAACGGGGGCCCGGTCATGGCCTCACAGCACCTCGGGCCGGGCGGAGGCGTACTCGCTGACGACCTGCCTGCCCTCGGTCTCCCATGACTTCATGCCTCCCGCGACGTTCACCGCGTCGAAGCCGTTGGCGTTGAGGAACGCGGTCGCCTGCTCGGAGCGTCCGCCGGTGCGGCATACCACGTAGATCGGCCGGTCGTCGGGGAACTCGGCCAGCTCGGCCATGCGGGCGGGCACATCGCGCAGCGGGATGTGCAGTGCTTCGGGGGCATGCCCGGCGCGCCACTCGTCGTCCTCGCGGACATCCACCAGCGCGAGGTCGTCTCCTGGCAGGTCCCTCACCGATGCGGTCGGTACATCTTCTGCGAACAACACACCAAGATGGTCCCATGAGGGGGCGTTGTCTGCGCGTGAGCCGCACACAAGCGGCGTGCGAGCACCAGGGCTTCGGTGTCAAAAGATGCACCCACGGGATCGGGTGGTTCGCCCGCGCGGGCGAACGTGGCGGTCAGTGCGCGAGTGCGGCAGGCAGCGCTGCCAACAGCCTGCTGACCTTGTCAGCCTTCGACTTGCCCTTGGTGAAGTAGCTCGGGTACCGGTCCTTGATCACGTCAAGGTTGCTGGCACCCACAAGAAGGACGTCCATCTCTGGGTCCACACCCTGCAGCTCAGCTGCGTACGCACGTTCCATATCGCTATAGGCAGCCGCTGCGTTCTGGAGGTTGGTGAACCGCTTGACCTGCGTACGCCCCTCACGCCTGAACTGGACGAGCAGGTACCAGTAATCAGCTTCGGCCATGGTCCACCTCCTTCAGCAGCCAATCGCGCACGACAGCTGTGGCGTTACGTAGAGCGGATGTATCTATGTCCGAGTCTGCCACGCCATTGTCACGATGCGAGTAGTAGTTGGCAAGTTCACGAAAGTATTCCAGCAGCTCAGGAGGGCCTTCCTCGTGCTTCAAGTCGACACCAAGGACGCTATCGAACTCCTCCACCGACGCTGCCCATCTCTGCTGTAGCAGCGTGCGCAGCTGCACCTCGATCTTGAAGCCGTCCCGACGACACCATAGGTGCAATGCCCGGTAGCCTCCCGGATGAGGCGTCTTGTAATAGTCACGTATGCGCTCGATATCAAGCTTCTTCGCCCCTTCCAATGAGGCATGAACCTTCGCGACCCGGGAGGCATCGGGCAGCACGGCGCGACAGCCGGCTATGTCCTCGATCTCGCCGAGACGTGGTCAATCTCGGACCAGTTTCGCCAGGATGCTCTCGTATCGCTTCAGGCGCTGGGTGACTAAACCCGCCTGCGAATCTCGACCGAGTACGCGCATAGTGATCGCGCCAAGGCCGATACGAGTTGTAGTAAGAGCCCCCGTATGGGCAGACCGCCACCGCTTCACGAGCAAGGCATCCTCCGCGAGCTGCTTCCCGTCACAACCAGGGTCGCGGTTGCTTGCGCGCTTGCGCAGCCGATCGCCTGCTCTTTTCAGCTGACTCTTGGAAGGCACGTCAAGATCAGCGTCGCTCTGGTACTCGTAGGGCACGACGGGGACGCTAACGAACGCCACCGACAACACGGGCGTGCGCGTTGGGTGAGTGTGACACCCAGCCCGACCTACCGTCCCAACGTCACATTCGCACAACACGGCTCGACTCCTGCGCTACCGCCGATGCCTGCCCTGGCCGAGGCGAACCTTCTCCTCCGCCCGCCCGTAGCGCGGGATCTCCGAGTCCCTGACGAAGCCGAGCCGGTCCGGGGCGTGCATCCGGAGCATCACCCCGTTGACCGTGGCGGGCACATCGCCGCGGGTGGCGCTGCTGATCACGACGGCGAGCAGGAACGCGGCGGGCACCGAGATGAGCGCGGGCCGCTGCACCAGCGTCGGCGCCCAGTCACCGGTGTGGGAGCTGATGATGTCGAGGGCGAGCGCGACCAGCACGGTGCCGCCGCCAGCGACCATGCCCGCGGCGGCGCCCTTCGCGGTCAGCCCGCGCCACCAGATGCCGAGCACGAGCACCGGGCAGAACGTCGACGCGGCCAGCGCGAACGCCACCCCGATGCTGTGCGCGAGATCCGGCGAACGCGGCAGCAACGACAGCCCGAGCGCGACCAGCGCGAGCAGGGCAGCCGCCAGCCGGAAGTCACGCACCCGTTCCGGCAGCAGGCCGGTCGAGACCACCCCCGCGACGCTGAACACCAGCCCGGACGTCGCGGCGAGGAACGCGGAGAACACCCCGGCGACGATCACCGCGGCGAGCACCTGCCCGGGCAACCCGGGCAGCACCGCCGTCGGCAGCAGCAGCACCGCGGCGTCGGTCTTGCCGGTGACGAGCAGTTCGGGGACATAGAGCCGGGACAGCGCGCCGAGCAACGTCGGGAACAGGTAGAACAGCCCGACCAGCAGCAGAACGTGCAGCGTGGTGCGGCGGGCGGCCTTGCCGTCGGGGTTGGTGTAGAAGCGAACCAGGATGTGCGGCAGCCCCATGGTGCCGAGCAGCAACGCGATGATCAGCGAGTACGTCCCCGCGAGGTCCCAGCCGTCACCGTCGCCCGGCATGAGCCAGCCGGCGTTGTCGGCGGGCGAGCCGACCACGACCGGCACGTAGGTGCCCTTCTCGAATCGCAGCGTGGTGCCCGCCGACACCCGCATGCCGACCCCGGCGTCGAGGGTCATCTCGCTCTGCGCCGGTTCGCCGTCGACCACGCCGTCTGCCAGGAACTTCGTCTCCGTGCTGACCCGCAGGGTGACGGATTCCTCGACGGTGACGGTCGTGGGCTCGGTGAACGCGGGCGGGCCGGCCGAGCTCAGCGAGACGGCACCGTTGCCTGCTCCGCTGCCGACGAACACCGCGAACATGACCAGCGTCGGCGCCACGATGGCGAACAGCTTGAGCCAGTACTGGAACGCCTGCGCCACCGTTGTCGCGCGCATGCCGCCGCCGATCACGGTCAGCAGCACGACGGCGGTCACCGCGACGGGCCCCGCCCACCCCGGCACCGGCAGCAGCGTCCTGACGACGAGATCGGCACCCTGGAGCTGCGGCACGAGGTAGAGCAGCGCGATCAGGACCGTGACCGCGCTGGCCAGCCCCCGCAGCGACCGGGAACCCAGCCGGGCCTCGACGAAGTCGGGCAGCGTGTAGGCGCCCGAGCGACGCAGCGGAGCCGCCACGAAGATCATCAGCGCCAGGTAGCCCGCGGTGAAGCCGATGGGGTACCACATCGCGTCGGCGCCGTCGGCGAGCACGGCGCCGACGATCCCGACGAACGATGCGGCGCAGAGGTACTCGCCCGAGATCGCCGCGGCGTTGCGCCGGGAGCGGACGGTGCGGCGCGCGATATCGAAGTCCTGCGCGACGTTGTGCTGCGTCGCCGAGCGCCGGCCGAGGTAGAACGTGACAAGGGCGACCAGCGCGACGCTGGTGGTGATCGCGATCTCCGCGCTAGTCATCGATCACCACCGGCTCAGTTCTCGATCATGTCGACGAAGTCCCGCTCGTGCCGTTCGGCGAGCCGGTCGTAGGCCACGCCGATGCCGAACAGCAGCGGGAACGGCGCCAGCCCGAGGATGAGCCACGCGATCGGAACGCCGGCGACGCTGAACGAGGCGAAGCCTGGCACGAGCCAGAACACCAGCGGCAGCAGGCCAAGCACCAGCACGGCGGCCACCGCCAGCACCAGCCCCCACCGCAGCAGCGCGCTGATCAGGTCCCTGATGAGCATCTCGCCCCAGCTGGTCTGCTCTGCCAGCTCGACCCTGGCCCGCAGCGAGGGCGCGATCGGCCCCTGCGCGCCACCGCCGAGCACGACACGCTGCCGCTTCGGCTTGGTCGGCGCATCGATGTCGCCGCCCTTGAGGTGCGCCGGCATGCCCGGCACCCGCTCGACGCTGCTCGGTCGCATCGACGGCCTGGTGCGACCCAGCATTGGATCCGGGTTCCTGACCCGCGACCGGCGTGGCGACCCTGACTCGGACATCGGCGTCGCTAGCCGTTTCTCGAGTTGCCGGTCAACCGATCCTTGAGTTCACGGGTGTGGCGCCTGCTGACCGGAAGCAGCTTCTCTTCGTTGCCGATGACGACCTGGTAGCCACCCTGGCCCATGCGGAGCTCGGTGATCAACCGCAGCGACACCAGGTACGAGCGGTGAATGCGGACGAACCCCGCCTTGCTCCACCGTTCTTCGAGCTGCGCGAGCGGGATGCGGACCAGGTGCGACGAGCCGTCGGTGGTGAACAACCGGGCATAGTCGCCCTGCGCCTCCACCCAGCGCACGTTCGCCCGCGGCACGAGCTTGGTGGTGCCGCCGAGCTCGACAGGGATGACCTCGCTGTCGCCGGGCGCGAGCCGGTCCGTGAGATCCTCGGGCGACGGCTCTCTCAGCTTCTCCAGTACGCGGTCGATCGCCTTGTCCAGCCGCGGCTGCTCGTACGGCTTGAGGACGTAGTCGACGGCGCCGAGGTCGAAGGCGTTGACCGCCTCGTCGCTATGGCCGCTCACGAACACCAGCAACGGCGCCGGGTTGAGCGCGGTGAACACCCGCGCCATCTCCATGCCGGTCAGCCCTGGCATGTTGATGTCGGCGAACACCACATCCACCGCGGGCATCCCGTTGGCCTTGCGCTCCTCGAGCAGCGGGTGCTGGGCGGAGATGATCCGCAGCGCCTCCGAGGCGTCGACCGCCCTGAAGATCTTGCCGACGTTAGGGTTGTTCTCCAGGCGATGCGTCAGCATTTCCATGCCTGGCCGCTCGTCGTCGACGGCTAGTACGACGAGTCTCCGGGTGTCGTCTTGAGTACTCACAGTAACAAGCATCCTGCCTATTACCGGACTCGATGTCCAGATGTGATGGGCAATCGGTCCGCCGCAGTGGACGAAGTCACTCGAAAACCACCGACTCACCTGCGATAGATCGGTGCGATCCGATTCCGGAACAGACCGGCGAGCGCGATTACCCTATGCAAGGCGGGCTTGACGTTACGAGTTGATCTAGTGTCCCGCGCCGGTCATAAGCCGAAGCGCGACCAAGCGGACCGCTGTTCGGCCACCGCGACCATGGCGGAAACGGCAGAAGCGGCAGGCGCACCGAGGCCGAGCCTGGCCAGCAGCGGCTTCTTCGGCTCCGCGACGGTGATCTCCGCCTCGGGGAAGCGCTGCTTGACGACGTCGCGCAAGGTGCCGATGCCGTCGATGAGGCCGAGTTCGAGCGCCTTCGCGCCCAGCCACACGTCACCGCTGAACAGGTCGGGATCGTCGCCGAGCTTGCCTTCACGCCGCTCTCGCACCCACTCGGTGAACAGCTCGTGCAGTTGCTCGTGCATGGCCTTCAGCCACGCGACGTCCTCCGGCTTCTCCGGGCTGAACGGGTCGAGCCTGCGCTTGTTCTCGCCCGCCGTGTACAGCCTGCGCTCGACGCCGAAGCGCTCGATGAGCTCGTTGAACCCGAAGCCGCCGCTGACCACGCCGATCGAGCCGACCATCGACGTGCGGTGGGCGTAGATCTCGTCGCCGGCACAGGCGAGCCAGTACCCGCCGGAGGCCGCGACGTCCTCGCAGAAGGCCAGCACCGGGACCTTCTTCTCGGCCGCGAGCTCACGGATGCGCTCCGCGATCAGCCCGGACTGGGTCGGCGCACCCCCTGGCGAATTGATCAACAGCGCGACCGCCTTGAGCCTGTCGTGGGCGAAGGCTCTGGTCAGCGCCGACTCAACGGCGGAGATGTTGAGCGTCCCCCTGCCGAAGGGGGTCGAGTGTGGCGTGATCACGCCGTGCAGCTTCACCACGGCGACCACGTCGGTCTTGTCGCCACGGTCGGCGATCATGGGCAGTCGGGCGGCAAGTTTCTCGGTCACGCTCATGGGCACCAGCGTAGTTAACCTCTCTCGGTGCGGGGTGCCGGTCTGCCGCGGGCGAACGGCGCGGCCCTTGCGCCACCGGTGAGCAGCCGGGCCATCGCCTGGCTGATCGGCTGGCCGGTGGCGTCCTCGATGAAGAGCCATTGGCCGTTGCCGTTGCATTCGAGGAACCACGGCACGCCCGCCCGGTCGACGACGAAATCGAAGGCGCCGAACCGGAGGCCATACACGGCCAGGTACTGCCGGCACTTGTCCTCGAGGTCGGCCGACACGCGGGCGGGCGCTGCCCAGAAGGTGTCCGCGCCGGCGCGCCAGTCCCGCACCCGGAGCCCGCCGGCCCCGCGCTGCGGCTCGCCGCCGTGTACCTCGGCGGCGAACACCTCGCCGCCGACAACCGTGACGCGCAGTTCGGTGGCCGGTTCGATATACGTCTGCAGTATTTGCGGATCGACCGCTATGCCAGCATAGTCCAAATCGTCCTCGGTGGTGACCAGCGTCGCATACATCGCCTTGCCGTGCGGAAAGCGGACGGCCAGCGGTTTCGCTATGCAGGTTCCGTGGTCACGCACGAATTTCCGCGCCAAGTTCTCACTGGATGTCATCACGGTTTCCGGCACCGCGAATCCCAGTTCTTGTGCGGTGGCCAACTGGCCCGCCTTGGGTTTCGCCCGGCAGAGCGAGTAGTAGTCGGATACCCACGTCGCGTCCCGGAACTGGACGTTCAGCGACTTGCCGTGTTGGTCCAGGGAACTCCAGGCATAGGTTTGATACTCCGCGGCGACCGGGATCGACGTTTCGGGCAGCGGCGAAGGTTTGCGGTACCAGACGCTGACCACGTCATCCAGGTGCTCGCCCCGGTAGAACACCCGTGGCCCGCTCTTGGTCTGAACGAAGCTCAAGTCCTCGCCGAGCATGACGCGGGCGGTGTCTATCGTGGTCAGTTCCATTCCGGCGGCGAGATGTTCGGCGACCGGCGGAACATGGACATCACCGTGGTCGGTAATGACCAGAATGCGCGGCACCGTCGCGGCTCAATCGTCGGCGTGGGTGTCTTCGCCCTGGTTCCACGTGGTGGTTTGCCGCGAGAGCGCCGCCTCAGCAGGCGTCCCGGTCGCCACGTTCGCGGTGAGGGTCTCTTGCATCAATCGCGCGCCGAACGGCACGACCAACTCATCGGACTCATCCATTGATCTATCCATTCTTGAAAGGCCTTTCGGCTCAGGACCCGCCGGTATGCCGGGGGTCTTATACGGTCACATTCTGCCCCGCTGTGGTGAATTCGGCTGGCTGGATGCCGCACGCCGCAGCGTGGGGCCGCACCTTACTGCGCCCTGGGAGTACCGCGGCCGGGCGCCGGGCGCATCCGTGGGCGGCTGCCGCCATCGCGTCGGCGGTCGGTGGGTGCCGCACGAGGTGGCATCAACGGCGAGCGACCGCCGTCCTGATCGGCGGCCGCGACGTAGTCGGGCAGGTCGGGACGCACGCCGGGCGCGAACTTCGGCACGCGAAGCGTGACCCTCATACCCGCGCCCTTCGCAGTTTCGACGATGAGCGGGTATTCCGGGCCGAACATCTGCAGCATGCGCTGGCTGATGTTGCCAAGCCCGACGTGTTCACCGGTCCGGTGCACGTGCGAGAGATCCTGCAGCCTCGCGGGGTCCATGCCGACGCCGTCGTCCTCGACACTGATCAGCGCCTCGTTGCCGGCGTCCTCCGCGACGACGCTGACCGTGCCACCGCCCGGCTTGCTGGCCAGGCCGTGCTTGACGGCGTTTTCCACCAGCGGCTGCACGATGAGGAAAGGCACGACCACCGACAGCACCTCGGGGGCGATCTTGAGCCGGACGTTGAGCCTGCCGCCGAACCGCGCGGTCTCGATGGTCAGGTAGCGGTCGATGTTGCGCAGTTCCTCGGCGAGCGTGGTGAACATGCCCGAACTGCGGAACGAGTACCGCGTGAAGTCGGCGAACTCCAGCAGCAGCTCGTTGGCTTCCTCGGGGTCGGTAAGGATCAGCGACGAGATGGTATTGAGGGCGTTGTAGACGAAGTGCGGCGAGATCTGCGCCCGTAGCATCTTGATCTCCGCCTGTTGGAGCTGGCTCTTGGACTCCTCGAGGCTGGCGAGCTCGAACTGGGTCCGCACGAACTGCGCCACGGCGTCGGCCATCTGGATCAGCCGCTGCCCCCTGGTCTTCCCGACGACGATGAGCACCGCTTGCGTCACGCCGTCGACGATCAGCGGGGTGATCACCGCGGTCCGCATGCGACACGAGTTGCGATGCGTGCACGGCAGCTTCTCGTGGGCGACGATCTCCCGGCGATTGCCCTCCCTGGCCTCGGTGATGGCCTCGACCAGGTCCACGTAGTGGTCGTTGGCTTCGCCATCCCAGCTCTGCAGGATGCCCTCGCGGTCGGTGATGCCGACCGCGACGCAGCCCAGCAGGTCGAGCAGGTGCCGGGTGATCCGGTCGGCGGCGTCCTGGTCGAGCCCCTCGCGCAAGTCGGGCGCCGCCAGCGAGAGCCGGTGCACGGCGTGCAGGACGGCGTCCTCGGTAGCCTTGCCCGGCCGCCGCGACCGCACGAAGACGACGATCGAGACGACGACGGCGAGGACAGCAGCCACCCAGGGAACTACCTGAGACAGTTGCACATCCAGCACGGCTCAATGCTTTACGAGACAAGCCCCGATGACAAGCCCAAAGTCACTTTCCGTGCGTGAAAGAAATCCGCTGCGTGTCCACCCGGGCCTTCGTGGTTGAGGGAGCCCAAGGTGGCCGCGGGCGCCGATATGGAACCCGAGGCCACCTTGGGCTCCACCTGGGCCTTCGTGCGAACTACTTCAGCAGGCGATCCATGCGCCGGTCGGACAGCGGCTTGCCCTTGGTCTGGCAGGTCGGGCAGTACTGGAACGCCTTGTCCGCGAACGACACCTCGCGCACCGTGTCGGCGCAGACCGGGCACGGCAGCCCGGCACGCCCGTGCACGCGCAGGCCGGAGCGTTTCTCACCCTTGAGCCTCGCGGCTTCCTGGCCGACGGAGCGATGCACCGCGTCGGTGAGGATCTGCTGTATCGCCTCGGCCAGCCGCTCCATCGCCGCCGCGTCCAGCTTGCCCGCGGTCGCGTACGGCGACAGCTTCGCGAGGTGCACGATCTCGTCGGAGTACGCGTTGCCGATGCCCGCGATCAGCGACTGGTCGGTCAACGCGGTCTTGAGCCGTTCGGACCGGCCCGAGAGCAGTTCGGTCAGCGCGCCGGTGCCGAGCGAGAGCGCGTCCGGACCGAGGCGGGCGACGCTGGGGATGTCCGCCACGTCCTGGACCACCCACACCGCGAGACCCTTCTTCGTGCCGGCTTCGGTCAGGTCGAAGCCAGGGCCGCCGAAGTTCAGCCGGAGGGCGATCGGGCCCTTGCCGCCCGGCCGGACCGAGGCGGGCGAAAGCGAGTCCGACCACCGCAGCCAGCCCGCCCGCGCGAGGTGCACGACCAGGTGCAGGTCACCAGCGACGAGATCGAGGTGCTTGCCGTGGCGCCGGACGTCGGTCACGGTGCGGCCGACCAGGTCGCCGGCAGGCGGCGCGAACGTCTTCAACACGGAGAGCGACGCGACGTCGAGCCTCGCGATCTCGCGCCCGACGGCGTGCTCACGCAGGTAGTGCGCAAGCGCTTCGACCTCGGGCAGCTCAGGCATGGCTACTCGACCGGTTTCAATGCGCCGTCGAAGTCCGGCAGCGATACCTGCTCGATGGAGCGCTTCGCCCGCGCCACCTCGCCTCGTACCGCGAACATGCCCCGCACGGTGCCGACCCAGTGTTCCGCGGGGTGCTCGCCCGACGCATCGCCTTCGGTCTCGGCGACCACCTTCCACGGCCGGCGCAGGACCCACCGCAGCGGGAAGAACAGCACGACCAGCAGCAACGCCAGCAGCACCCAGTTCGGCACGATGACGTCCTCTGGCATCCAGACGACCAGCACGACAACGAAGACCAACATCACCACGAGCATGATCGCGGCGGGCACGTAGCCGCCCGCGACATCGCGTTCGAAGTCGTCCGCGGTGGCCGGGGTGCGCCACTCGAGCTCGGTCCGCAGCGTCCACTGACGTCCGTCAGCACCCGTCACCAGCCGATTCATCGCGTCTCCAGGATCTGACTAGAGTGGGCAGCTCTCACGAGTACACAACGTTACCGCGCACGCACACCCCGGTGCGAGTGCCATCTGGCGTAGTTCCGGTGTTGAGCGAGTGTGACGTTCGGCCCGACCTACGGGCCGGGTGTCACGTTCACTCGGCGCGTGACGCGCTCTAGCACGAGTCCCACCAGCGGTATTCGTATCGCTCGTACCTACCGTTGTCGTAGTAGTACTCGAGGCGTTCGTAGCCCACACCGTCGCGGTACGAGTACTCGTAGATCTCGCGCCGCTTGCGCTCCTCGTTGTATGTCTCGCTGTACTCGTAGTCGTCGACGCACGGCTCGTAGTTCCCTGATCCGCCGTCGCGCGCACCGTCTCCACCGTCCGGCGGCGGCTCCCCCGGTGACCGCTCGGTCGAGCCGTCACCGCTCGTCGGGCGATCAGCCGGCGGTGTCTCCTCGGGCGGGTCCTCACCCGCGGATGAGGCGGGCGGGGGAGACTTCGGCTCCGACCCCGCGCGCTCCGACTCATCAGAAGCGGTCGACGCCGCATCGCCGGACGCCGTGGCGGTGCTACGCCGCTGCTCGCCTGCCGCACGGTTACCGACCGCGGCGGCCGACGACGACGGACTGGTACGCCGAGTTTGCTGCTGCCGCGTCTCGGGTGGGTCGGCCGCGGATGAGTCAACGTCGGCGTCGCTGGACTTCTCGGTCTCACCTGCCGCAGCACGGTCACGGCTGACCGCGGTGCCGGTACGGAAACGGCTCGCCGACTCCCCATCGGACTCGCTCGACCGCTCGACGAGCACTTGAGGTACCCCCTGCTGGCCGTTCAGCCCGAGCACCTCGCTCGGGGAATCGCCCAGCACGGGGCCGATCGAGAGGCCGATGACGCCGATGGCGGCGGTGGAGGCGACTGCCGCGCCGAGCTTGAGCTTCGCGCCGGCGAACACGCTCTTCACCGCACCCGAGACGCCGGCACCGGAGATGCCCGCGCCTGCGACCAGGGCGATCGCACCCGCGTCGGCCCGCAGGGAGAAGCACACGTCACGCAGTTCGTCGTGGGTGGCCCGGCAACGCGAGCAACCACCGAGGTGAGTGTTGATGCGGCTGGCTTCGGTCCCGGTGACGCTGCCCGCGGTGTAGCCGCCGAGCTTTTCGAGCACCGAACGACACCCGTTGTCGCTTTGGTGCGTGGCAAGGTGCGCTTGCAGGTAAGCCGCACGTAGGCCCTGCCGCGCTCGCCTGGCCAGCGCCGCCGTCGCATTCGGGCTGAGCCCCAAGTCGGGGGCGACGACCGCCGGCTTCGCGCCCTCGACCTCGGTCTGCCAGAGCACCGCACGCCACCGCTCCGGCAGGCTGGTGAACGCGCGCGTGATCAAGGTGTATTCGGCGGTACGGGAAGGATTGCACTCCGAGGCGCCCGCACGGCTGGTCAGCTCGTCGTCGGTGACTGGCACATCGTGCGAGGCGCCGTGCCATTCCCAGGCCACCCGGCGTGCGACAGTGAGTAGATAGCCGCGCACATTGTCGGTCGGTCCATTGCCCCGTTTGACCGCGCGGAGTACGCGGAAGAAGGCTTCCGCCGTGATGTCTTCGGCTTCGCTGCGATCCCTCGCGATCCCCATGGCGAGCCTGCGCACCGCCGGGGAGTGCAGTTCGTAGAGCTCACCGAAGGCCGAATCATGTCCCGCCCGCAATTGACTGAGCAGCGCGGGCTCGTCCATCGCCTGCGTCATGCGGCCAGGTACCTCCTTGTCGACCCGTGATCGACAGCCCCGATCGGATTCGCCCTTGGGAGTGACGGATTTTCGTCGCCCCCAGTGTGAGCCTCGAAGGCACGCGGCGTGACGTAATTGCGCCAAGGCAACATTGCGCCACGTATTTTCCTACCCACGGCGGGTAGCGAACTCACGCCGCCGCGGCATCGAACCCTGGCCCGGCGTCGAACACCCCGCCCTCACCGCGAGCACACCGTCGAGTTGTATAGACTGTGCGCTGCACCGGGCGATGTCCGGCGCATGCGGACGTAGCGCAGCTGGTAGCGCATCACCTTGCCAAGGTGAGGGTCGCGGGTTCGAATCCCGTCGTCCGCTCCACCTCGCCTCAGACGGCTTCCGGTTTGAACGGATCATGCTCGGCCAGCAGCTTCTCCAGCCTGGCCTGATCTACCCGGCTCACCAGGTAGGTGTCTTCCTGGCGATCCCTGATCACCTTCGCCAGCGTGAACGCCGACGTCACCGTGTAGAGCAGCCCCAGCGCGAGGAACGCCCGCACCCAGGCGTTGACGGGCAGGTACAGCAAGCCGATGGTCACGGACACCATCGCGACGCCGAAAGAGATCGCCGCCTGCGCGTAGAAGGCGTTGGTGGTGGGTGGTTTCGTGCTCGAAGAGGTCATGCCCGATTAGACGACTACGAGCCGCACGCGGGCGTGCGTATTCCTACGCGATCCGCGCTGAGGATCTACCTAACCTCGCGCCCGCGCTGAGTGAGTGTGACACCCGGACGATAGGTCGGGCCGAACG
>WHSS01000147.1 GCA_009379975.1 Actinophytocola sp. | reverse complement strand
TTGCAAAATTCGTCGGATCTCTTGATCGGTGACTCATTCAACGAGGTGCGGCGGACTTCGAGATCTGGCGTGATCTGGAGCCCAAGGTGGCCTTGGGCGCCTATATGGCACCCAAGGCCACCTTGGGCTCCGTTTCCAGGCTGCAGTGCTAACCCTCGTGCGAAGCCAGCACCTTCAGGGCGGCATCGTGCAAGGCGCCGTTGGACGACAGTGCGGAGCCGCCGTCGAAGGCCGCGACTCCGGAGAGGTCGCTGAACCGGCCGCCCGCCTCCGTCACGATGACCTGCATCGGCGCGACGTCCCACGGGTTGACGATCGGCTCGGCGGCCAGGTCGATGGCGCCCTCCGCGACCAGGCAGTGCTGCCAGAAGTCGCCGAAGGCCCGGTTCTCCCAGCAGGCCTCCTGCAGCGCGAGGTAGGCCTCCCGCGAGTGGTATTCCGACCAGGTGTTCACGTTCGTGGTGGACACGTAGGCATCGGACAGCGCACCGACCGCGGAGACCGAGATCGGCCGCTCGCGCACCTCACTGGTTCGCGCGAATGCGCCATCGCCCTCGCTGGCCCACCAGCGACGGCCCAGTGCGGGCGCGCTGACCATGCCGACCACCGGTGTGCCGTCGACGACGAGGGCGATGAGCGTCGCCCAAACCGGTACTCCTCGCAGGAAGTTCTTGGTGCCGTCGATGGGGTCGAGCACCCAGGTTCTGCCGCGTTTCGCGGCGTCGTCGAATCCGCCCCGTTCTTCGCCTGCGATGGCGTCCGACGGCCGCTCGTCGGCGAGGATCGCGCGGATGGCGTCCTCGACCGCCAGGTCGGCGTCGGTGACCGGGGTACGGTCGGGTTTGCTGGTGACGGTGAGGTCGGTCGCGGTGAAGCGAGCGGTGGTGATGCGGTCCGCCGCGTCGGCTAGCCGAGCGGCCAATTGGCGGTCTTGCAGATATTGGTGGCTCACAATCACAATAGTTTCACGCCTCAGGGCCGTAGAGTGATGCAGGTGAACATGGTTCTGCTAGCCGAGGACGATCCGGCCATCGCCGATCCCCTGTCCCGGGCGCTGCACCGCGAGGGCTACGACGTCGAAGTCGTGACCGATGGGCCGAGCGTGCTGGAGGTCACGCAGCGGCATTCGGTCAACCTGCTCGTGCTCGATCTCGGGCTGCCAAGGATGGACGGGCTCGAGGTGTGCAGGCGGCTCCGGTCACGGGGCGCCGACCTGCCGGTACTGATGCTCACCGCCCGCACCGACGAGGTCGACTTCGTCGTCGGCCTGGACGCGGGTGCCGACGACTACGTGGCCAAGCCGTTCCGGCTGGCCGAGCTACTGGCGCGGATACGCGCGCTGCTGCGGAGACAGTCGCCTGATGTGCTGGAGGTGGGCGGGGTACGGATGGACGTCGGCGCCCGGCTGGTCACCGTTGACGGCGCCGAGGTCCAGTTGGCGAACAAGGAGTTCGAACTGCTCCGGGTGCTGATGAGCCGCGCGGGCCAGGTCGTCAGCCGCGAGGAGATCCTCGCCGAGGTCTGGAACGACCTCGACGCCAAGACCACCAAGACGCTCGACATGCACATGTCGTGGCTGAGACGCAAGCTCGCCATCGTCTCCGGCGACATCGACGGCACGGGAGGCAGGACCATCCCGTCCAACGGCAACGACGGCGAGCGGAGGATCGCGACAGTGCGGGGCGTCGGGTTCCGCTTCAACGTCGAATAGCGCATGTACCGCCGGATCCTGCTCGCCATCCTGCTCGCCGTCGCGGTCACCGGCGCCGCGCTGGGTATTCCCCTCGGCATCACCGGCTCGGAGCTGGTCGGTAGCTACGCGAGAGAGGATCTGGCTACCCGCGTCTCGCGGATCGCGAAGAGCCTCGACAACCGCGTCAGCGAGGGCGAGCCGATCGACCTGGAGCGCGTACGGATCCTAGTGCCGGAAGACGGCTATCTGTGGGTACGTGCGCCGGACGGCGACACGATCTACACCTCGGGCACCAAGTCGACCGACGAGCCGATCACCGAAGAGGCCAGCCTGAGCAGCACCGGCATCGTCCGGCTGTCGATCCCGTCGGGGCCGCTACGGACCACGCAGACCCAGGTCACCGTCGCCGTTCTGCTGCTGGCCGTGCTCTCGATCGCGACTGGGATGGTGGTCGCAGGCATGACAGCGCGCAGGCTTGCCCGGCCGCTGCGCAACATCTCCGTCAGGGCGGCCAAGCTCGGCGCGGGGGACTTCCGCGCCCACGCCGACCGTTATGACGTGCGCGAGCTCGACATGGTCGCCGACGCGCTCGACACCTCGGCGGAGGCGCTGTCCGCGCTGATCCGCCGGGAACGGCAGTTCGTCGGTGACGTCTCCCACCAGCTGCGCAGCAGGCTCACCGCGATCCAGCTGCGACTCGATGCGCTGACCAACCACCGCGATCCCGAGGTCGCCGAGGACGCCAGCGCGGCGCAGGAGCAGGCCGATCAGCTCACCGCGGTACTCGACGAACTGCTCGCCGCGGCGAGGGCGGCTCGCGAAGCGGGCGCCGAGCCGGTGGATCTGACCGCCGAACTGCGCGCGATCGCGGGCGAATGGCGGCGGATACTCAACGTCGACGCACGCACGCTCAAGGTGCGTGTCGCCAAGGGACTCATCGCGCGGGTCACCCCCGCGCGCTTGCGCGAGGTCGTCGGCGTGCTGCTCGACAACGCGCGGATTCACGGCTCCGGCACGGTGACGATGTCGACCAGGGGCGGCGATTCCGACGGATCGGTGGTCATCACGGTCAGCGACAACGGGCCGGGCGTACCGGATGCCCTCGTCCCGCACATCTTCGACCGCGGTGTGTCGGGTGCGGGCTCGACCGGTGTCGGGCTCGCGCTGGCTCGCGCCCTGGTCGAGGCCGACGGCGGCAGGCTCGAGCTGTCGACGCAGCGGCCCGCCACGTTCAGTGTGTTCTTGCTGGTGCCCAAGTCGACCGATCTGTCCAGTCTGCAGCTGACCTCGGCATCCTCACCGAGGTGAAGCTTCGTCCTGGGTGGTCCAAGGGTCGCGCGGGGGTCGTGCGTGCTTGCGGTTGCTCGAACGACGACTTTCACGCACGACAGGGCGGGGTGGCTCAGGCGGGCGTCGCAACGTTCACGCCGTGGTCGCGCGCCGCGTCGAGTAGTCGCTTGTCGTAGGAGACGAAGTAGGTCAGTGCCTCCCCCAAGCTCAACGCGGCGGCGACGTGTATGGCGTCCAAGGACCGCAAGCGAACGCCTGGGGAGAGCGCTCCGGCCCTGTCATACAGTTGCGAGGGCAGCGCCACGTGAGCGCAGCGCTGCAGCCAGTGATCGGCGCGCTCGTGGGTCTCGGAGTGGGCAGCGACAGCGTGCAGACCGCGGTGCAACTCGGTTCGGGTGAGGTAGCTGGTGATTTGGCGGGCAGGAACCTGCTGGACCAGCCAGTCTTCCAAAGCGTCCGACTCAACTTCATCCTTGAAGAGCTTGATCGCCGCGCAACTGTCCAAGTAGATGAATCTCAACGGTCGTCGGCCTCTCGCATGGCGGCAATCGCATCGCTACCGAGCCGAGTGCTCGGCGGTGATGCTTCCCGCTGTCCCGGAAGCTCCGCGGTAGTCGGAAGGGTGTCCAGGACCGACGCGTCGAGCACGCCGTCAGCGATGGCGCGTTCAACCGCCTCCTCTGCCGGATCGGGCGGCAGGATTCGTCCCACGGTCTCACCACGCCTGGTCACGACGAACGCTTGTCCCTGACGGGCGCGGTCGAACACCTCGGCAGCGTTTCGCTGCAACTCTCGAATGGTGATCGGCTCGTCATGCGTTTGGCTACTCATGTCAGGCATGATACATCAATGCCTGACACGCTCATCGAGAATGAGCCGACGCCCTGAATTACCAGCTTGAAACGCCGCCGTAGGTCCGTTCAGCCGACCTTCGTGTCGTCGTGATGCCCGAGCTCGTCGGGGAACACCCAGTGGCGATACCCCCAGAAGCGGAACGCCATGGCGAGCAGCATGCCGATGATCGAGCCGCTGGTGAAGTCGGCGATCTCCTGCACCAGCCGTGACACGTGCGGCACTTCCAGGTCGAATACGTAGCGGGACATGTACAGCGGGATCAGGTTGATCACGATCGCGACACCGCTGACCACGAAGAACAGTGCGGCTTCGTGGTGCCGTTCGCGACCGCCCCGTGTCCGGAACGACCATTCCCGGTTCAGGATGTAGGAAACGATCGTCGCGACCAGGATCGCGATGGCCTTCGCGGTGGTCGGCTTGGGCTCCAGCACGGTCAGTTTGAGCAGGTACCAGACGCCGTTGTCGACCAGGAACGCCGTGCCGCCGACCACGCCGAACTTGAGCAGTTCGCGGTGCTTGATCAGCACCCCACGCAGCGGCTCGGGGACATGGGTGAGCAGATTTTCCACAACGGCCACCCGCGCAGTCTACGAGGCGTGCCGTGAGCCTGGTGTCTTGCCAGGAGGGCTGTTCACAAGTCGTTCGGCGGGGCCGCCCGGAGGGTGGCTCGCGACGAACGACTGCAGGTGAGACACGAGATTGAGGTGACCTGTCCGTGGTGAATGGCCCGACTTATGAATAAGACCCCAGTCAGCGAGCGCCGAAGTTGGCGATCCACCGTTGCAGTGTCGCGTGCCGTGATCTGCCGGGGTGGCGCCTGGGCGGTTTCTTCGGCTTCGCTTTGTTCGCCTTCACCGACGGTGTCTCGGTCGGCGACGCGGCCGGGGTCGTCGGCAGCGACGAGGTGAGGTGCGACGCCGACGAAATGCTGCGAGGCGAGTGAGCGGTGGTCGTCGTGGTAGTCGTGGTAGTCGTGGTTGTCGTGGTTGATTTAGTGATCTTGGGCAACTGTGTGATGCCACACGGCGGCGCTGAGCAGCGAGGCTCGACGGTCTCGGTAGCCGTGTCCGTGCCGAGACGTGCGGTGACGAGGACCTCGTCGTCCTTCTTCCAGCGATCGAGGATCACGTGGAAGTGCAGCTTGTCCTCTGGCTCGAGGGAGTCCCTGCTGTCACAGGTCGTCGTCTCCTCGTCGTCGGTGCAGTCGACCCTGTGGTGGGCGTTGTGCACCACCATCGGCTCATCGATGGTCACCGTCACCGGATGGGTGGTCTGCCCGGTGTTCTCGACGGTGATCTTGAGGATGCGGCCGACGTTGTCAACCTCGAGTTCGACGCCGTCGACCGGTTCGGGCACCTGCACCGGCACGCGGATCGGCAGTGGCTTCGCGGACCCGCTCGCCACCGTGCCGGAGATCTGGCCCGCCTCCGCCGACTGGTCGGCGACCAGCCGGAAGATCAACGTGACCGATTCGCCCGGTTCCAGGCCGTCGGGGGTGCGGCAGGTGACCCGGCCGGTGCCTCCCGGGCAGCGCACCGTCTCGTCGCTTGGTGCCATCCTGGCCGAGGCCGCCGGGGCAGAGCGCCGGTGCTCGGTCGCCGACATCGGCTGGCTGCCACCACCGGCGGCGTCCACCGCGGACACGCCGGGCGGCAGGTTGAGGGTCACCACGACGGGCGCGGACTTGGTTTCACCGTCATTGCGCACCGTGATCGGCAGGTCGACCGGTTCGCCGCCGGGCACCAGCTTGATTCCGTTGCCGGGGGTCGTCGCGATGATGTCGGCGGGCAGTGGAACCGCGGCCGGTGGGGGCTCGGTCGTCGGCTCGACCGGCTGGACGGCCGGCTGCTCCGCCGGTGGCGGTGCGGGCTCGGCCGGTGGGGCCGCCGGTGGCGGGGCGGGCCGCTGTGGCGCGGCTGGGGGGGATTCGGCCTGCGGTTGTATCGCGGTCGGCACGGTCGGGGCCCCGCCTGCGGTAAGTCCCACGGCGATGGCGGCGGCGATCGCCGCACCGGAGGCCGCGACACCGAGGAACTGCCGGGGCGCGGCGGCACCCGCGGCCGCACCACCGGAGGCAGCGCCGGAAGACGCCGCGGCGCCGACAGCGGCGGCACCGGCAGTCGCGGCGGACGCCTTGCCCGCGCCCGCGGTCGCCAGATAGCCCAGTACCGCACCGCCGAGCACGAGCGGACCGATGATCGCGCGCAGCGCACCGTTGACATCGGCCAGTTCCGCCGCCAGGGCGCGGCACCGGTCGCATTCGTCGAGGTGGGTCTCCACCTGCGTGCGTTCCCGTTTGGACAGGCCGTCGCGGGTCCATGCGCCCAGCCGGTCGGCGGTGGCGCGGCACCGCTTGCCGGTGGTCTCGGCGAGGTGTACCTGCAGATACGCCTGCCGCAGCCCTTCCCGTGCCCGGTAGGCGAGTGCGGAAACACCGTTCGCGGTGAGCCCGAGCAGCGGCGCGACTTCGGCGGGGGACTGCTGCTCGATCTCGGTATGCCAGAGCACGGCCTGCCAGCGTTCCGGCAGCTTGGCGAACGCCTTGGCCGCCATGGTCCGCTCCAGGCCCGCGACCGCGGTGTCGGAGAACGGGACCGTCAGCGCGCCACCGAGGGCGCCGCTGACTTCGCTCATGTCCTCGTTGAGGTCGATGCGCTTGTCTTTGCGGGTCTTGTCGTATGCGGTGTGCCGCAGTGCGGTGAGCAGGTACGCCCGGAACGCGCTGTCGGGGCCCTTGCCCGCGCGCAGCGTGTCGAGAACCTTGGCGAAGGCTTCCGCGACGAGGTCGTCGGCTTCGGCGCCCGACCGGGTGAGCTGGCGCGCCAGGTTGTAGGCGGACGCGACATGCCGCTCGTAGAGCGTGCCGTATGCGGCGATGGTCCCGTTACGGACGGCCGTGATCAGCTCGGCGTCGCTCTGGCCGGCGTCTTCGGCGGGAACGGTCGACACGGTCCTCCTCGTGATCGTGCTGGTGCGCGCGGGCTGCACCGGCGGGCGCGCCAGGTCGTCATCTGCCGCCGCGGGATGCGCCTGCCGACTACTTCTTGGACTACGCCCAGGCCATAGTGTGACGGAGAAGTGCGCAGGAGTCACGACAAGGGTTCCAGACATGGGCAGTTCGTGTTACCGCCAGTAGCGGAAAATGTGAAGCTTCGCCCGGTAAATTCTTGCTTCGCCGCCGTCACGGCTGGTCTTCGCCATCGTCACCTGGCAAGAGATCAACGCAGGAACGGCGGGCCGGTTTGACGCAGTGTGCACGCCAGCCGGTGGATGTCGCAGAGCTTAAGGGGCGAAAGTGGTGGATCGGCCGGCAGTCGGGGAGTTCTCGGGTTACGGGAACCGACGCCCTGATCTCGTTCGTGCGCTCGATGATCAGCATCCGACCTACGTGGGGCAGCGGGCACGCACACTGCGCGCCCGATGGCGCACCGCGAGCCTGGCATCGGGGTGGCGATTTCCAAGTGACTGGGCGCTGCCGGAGATCGATACCGTCTGCACCGCCCTGATCGCGGGCGGGCCGACCGACACCGCGTTGTCCGGGCTGGGGCGTGCCAGGGCCGCGGCGGGCGCCGGGCTGGAAGAGACGCTGGCCGACCTCGCCGCGCTCCACGCGGTACTCGCCGAGCCGAGTGGCGGCGACGGCTTCATCTCGCCCGACGTCGACGCCATGCCTGCCCGGCTCCTGCGGGTGACCGCGGTGGCGTGGGTGGACGTCGCGCTCGACCAGCTCACCAATACCGAGGTCACCGACCCGCTCACGGGTCTGCCGAGTGCCGCGTACCTGCGCACCCGGCTCGCGGAGGTATACCGGCGAGCCGGGCGGGCCCATCGCCCGGCCTGCGAAGACAACCTGCTGATCACGGTCGCGCTCGAACTCGGTGAGCTCACCGGGTGGCCGAGACTGACCGTGATGATCCTCGCCGCCGACGTGCTGCGCACGGTGTTCGACAGCGGCGAGACCGTCGCGGTGCTCGGCCCGTCGACGCTGGTCGTGCTGACCGATCGCGACGACACGGTGTCCACCCGCGCGGTGGCGTTGCGCCGCCGGATCAACGAGCAGTTGCTGGGCGATCCGCAGCTGGCGACGGTGGGGCAGCCCACCATCAAGATCACGCGCCTACAGCCTACCTACACCGAGACCTGCGTCGTGCTGGCGAACCTGGCCAGACGCTAGGCCCGGCCGGCGGTCCCGGCAGGCAGCGGGGAGCCCAAGGTGGCCCCGGGTGCCATATAGGCATCCTATGGCACCTTCGTGTCGCCTCTGCCTGGGCGTCGGCCACACTGGTCGGCGTGAACCGTCTCGCCGCCCGCCCCGGTTTCGTCGCGGTGCTGGCCGCGCTCGCCTCGTTGCCGCTGGTAGTCGGCATCATCGGGTGGCTTGCGGACTGGCCGCTGGGTATGGACAGCGCGGTCTACCGGGCGGGCGCGCTGACCCTGCTGCACGGTGACCCGCTCTACGACGCCGACACCCTGGCGTTCGAGCCGTGGTGGGCGCAGTTGCCGTTCACCTATCCGCCCGCCGCCGCGTTGCTGTTCGTACCGCTGGCGGTGATGCCGCTGCAGGTCGCCTGGGGCGCGCTCGGCGCGGTGTCGGTCCTGGCGCTGGCCCTGGCCGTCGCGCTGACCATCCGGGCGCTGCCAGGGCCGCGCACCGGCACGCTCCTTGCCGCGGCCGCGCCCGCCACCGCGGTGCTGACCGCCGCGTTCGTCCTGCTCGAACCGGTGTGGCGGACGATTTCGCTCGGCCAGGTGAACCTGGTGCTGCTCGCGCTGGTCATGCTCGACCTGCTGGTCATCTCGGCGCGGGGCAGCCGCTTCGGCGGTGTGCTCATCGGGGTGGCCGCCGCGGTCAAACTCACCCCGTTGATCTTCATCCCGCACCTGCTGTTCACCGGGCGCTGGCGAGACGCGCTGCGCGCCACGGGCACCTTCGCCGGGTTGCAGGCCGCGATGTACCTGCTCATCCCGCACGACGTGAGCCGCTACTGGTCACGCGCCGTCTCCGATCCCACCCGCATCGGCACCATCCACTGGTCCGATAACCAGGCCCTCAACGGGCTCATGCTGCGACTGACCGATTCGGCGTCGTGGTCGTTCACCGTCGCGCTGGCCATCGGCGCCCTGCTCGCTCCGGCCGCGGTGTGGCTGATGCTGCGGTATCACCGCCGCGGCGATGCGGTGGCCGCAATGCTCGTGACGGCGTTCTACGGGCTGCTCATCTCCCCGGTGTCCTGGACCCATCACTGGGTGTGGGTCGTGCCGCTGCTGGTGCTGCTCAGCGCGCGGCTGCCACGCTGGACGGCAGCGCAGTCGAGGCGGCGGTGGGCGGCCGTCGCGGCGTTGGTGGTCGTGTTCGGCAGCTATGTGCTGCTGATACTGCCCGGCGGGCGCGACCCGGAGCAGGGCTGGTCCGTGCTCGATCACGTGCTCGGCAACGCCTACCTGTATGTGCCGCTGGTGGCGGGTGCCGTGCTCATCGCGGCGGCGGTTCGTGCCGATCCCTCCGCACGGCCACTGGCGGGGACGCGTGAGCTGGGTAGGTAGGCTGCCAGCCGTACCCACACCGCTTCGACCAGGGATTCTGCGCACATGGACCCACATACCGGCCTTCCCGTCGTCGGCATGGTCGGCGGCGGCCAGCTCGCGCGGATGACGCACCAGGCGGCGATCGCGCTCGGGCAGACGCTGCACGTCCTCGCCGCCGGCGAGAACGACTCCGCGGGGCTGGTCGCGGGGGAGGTCGTCATGGGTCATCACACCGACCTCGACGCGCTGCGGTCCTTCGCCGCCGGGGTCGACGTGCTGACCTTCGATCACGAACATGTGCCTGCCGCGCATTTGCACGCCCTGGTCGGCACCGGGGTCGTGGTGCGGCCGGGGCCCGACGCGCTGCTGCACGCCCAGGACAAGCTGGTCATGCGTGAGCGGCTCGCCGCCGCGGGCTGTCCATCCCCGCCGTACGTGGCGGTACACGACCCGGCCGACGTGGTCTCCTTCGGTGATGAGCACGGCTGGCCGGTCGTCGTCAAGGCAGCTCGGGGCGGTTACGACGGCAAGGGCGTCTGGGTGCTCGACGCCGCCGATGCCCGGGCCATGGTCGCGGAGTTGCTCGACGCCGGAACGCCGCTGCTCGCCGAGGAGAAGGTGACGATGCACCGGGAGCTTTCCGCACTGGTCGCCCGCTCACCCTTCGGGCAGGGCGCGGCTTGGCCGGTCGTGGAGACCGTGCAGCGCGACGGCATCAACACCGAGGTTCTCGCCCCAGCGCCCGGGTTGTCCGGTGACGCCGCGCACCAGGCGCAAGAGCTGGCCCTGCGGATCGCCGAAGAGCTGGGCGTCGTCGGGGTACTCGCCGTCGAACTGTTCGACACCTCGGAGGGGACGCTGGTCAACGAGCTCGCGATGCGGCCGCACAACTCCGGTCACTGGACGATGGACGGCGCGCGCACCTCGCAGTTCGAGCAGCATCTCCGCGCGGTGCTCGACTACCCGCTCGGCGCGACCGACCCGCTCGCGCCCGCCTGCGTGATGGCCAATGTGCTCGGTGCCCCGCAGCGTCCGAAGATGGGGCCGGACGAGCGGCTCCATCACCTGTTCGCGCGATATCCGGACGCCCACGTGCACTTGTACGGCAAGGAGGAGCGGCCCGGCCGCAAGCTGGGCCATGTGAACTTCCTCGGCGAGAGCTTCGACGGGCTGCAGCGGCGGGGCAACCTCGCGGCGCACTGGCTCTCGCACGCCGAGTGGCTCGACGGTTACGAGATTCACTAGCGCTTGCGGAAAGGGACGCGATGAGCGAGAACGACGAGGCCGCGGTCGGCGTGATCATGGGCAGCGACTCGGACTGGCCGGTGCTCGAGGCCGCCGCCGTCGCGCTCGACGAGTTCGACGTGCCCTACGAGGTGGGCGTCTACTCCGCGCACCGGACGCCGCAACGCATGCTCGACTACGCGCGCTCGGCGGCCGATCGCGGCGTCAGGGTGATCATCGCGGGCGCCGGGGGAGCCGCCCACCTGCCCGGCATGGTGGCTTCGGCGACGGTGCTGCCGGTGATCGGCGTTCCGGTCCCGCTGCGGTACCTGGACGGCCTCGACTCGCTGCTCTCGATCGTGCAGATGCCCGCGGGAGTGCCGGTCGCCACGGTATCCGTAGGGGGAGCGCGCAACGCCGGGCTGCTCGCGGTGCGGATCCTCGCCGCGAGCGATGCCGGCCTGCGCGACCGGATGGCGAGATTCCAATCCGACCTCGAAGAGCTGGTGCTTGCCAAGGACGAGGCGCTGCGTGAGCGGCTACGGGACCAGTGAGCTGCGCCAACCGCGGCGCGTGGTGTGACGAATCGCAAGTCGGCCCTAGCGTGAACGAGCGATAACATGGACCGGCTTTGCTTCCCCGACAAATGAGGTGAGGGCGTTGTCCCAGGGCTTGTATCAGCTCGCCGAGGAACACCACGAGCTGCGGACGGCGGTCCGTGCGCTGGCCGAGAAGGAGATCGCGCCGTACGCGTCGGATGTCGACGAGAACGAGCGCTACCCGGTCGAAGCGCTCGACGCGCTGAACAAGGCCGGTTTCAACGCGGTGCACATCCCCGAGTCCTACGGCGGCCAGGGTGCCGACGCCATCGCGACCGACATCGTGATCGAAGAGATCGCACGGGTCTGTGCGTCGTCCTCGCTGATTCCCGCGGTGAACAAGCTCGGCACCATGAACGTCATCCTCGGCGGCTCGGAGGAGCTCAAGCACAAGGTGCTCGGCGACGTCGCCGCCGGTGCCAGCGCCTCGTACGCCCTGTCGGAGCGCGAAGCGGGCTCTGACCCCGCCGCGATGCGCACCAAGGCGCGGCGCGATGGCGACGACTGGGTGATCAACGGCACCAAATGCTGGATCACCAACGCGGGCGAGTCG
>WHSS01000065.1 GCA_009379975.1 Actinophytocola sp. | reverse complement strand
TCGGCAGGGACATAGGATCAGCGCAGGTCGGGCTAAGGAGCGTGGGAGATGCGCGAGCGATGGTGCCGGCCGGCGCTGCCGGTCGCGGCCGCGCTGCTGTGCCTTACCGCCGCCCCGGCCGCCGCGCAGAACGTGGGCGAGTCGCACGGCGGAGCCGTCGCAGACGCCAGTACGGCCGTCGGCATGCTGCGGCTGTTGCCGGGTTCGGTCCCGGGTTCCTCGGTGCTACCCGCACTGGCGGCCGAGGTGGGTGAGGCCTCTGCGTTCGAGGCGGGCTACGGCATCAGCAGCGCCCAGATCGACACCCATTCACCGCTGGCCTACGAGCGTGTCATCGCGCAGGCAACGCCATACGGCACCGCGCAGTCCACCAGTGCCCCGGCCGCGCCCGACGCACTGGTGCAAACAGCGGTGCCCGACAACCCGAAGGCCAGCACTGAAGCGCTGCGGTGGCCACCATCGGCCACCGACGCCCTGGTGAGCGCCGGGCCGCTGACCGGAAAGGTCCATGCACGGTGGGGAGACGACACCGGCCCGTGTGTCGGCGTCGTGTCCGACGCCCGCACCGATACCGAGGACTTCACGATGGGCAACGCCGTTCCCACCGTGCCTGATCTCGACTTCGGCGACCTTGCGCTCCCCGGCAAGGCGAGCCCGCCGAGCTGGTTCCGGCCCGGCGGTGGCCTCGGCACGCTCGGCGGACTGCTTTCGACCGCCGAGGCTGACGACGGACGCTCCCTGGTGCGCGTGCCGGGCGGGATTTCGACGGAGTCGAAGGTCGAGCTGGTGGATCTCCCCCGGTCGGAGCGTAAGGCGGTCCGGTCGACGTCGACGGCACGCGCGAAGACGATCACCTTGTTCCCCGGCAGCGCGCTCGCGATGACGGCGACCCTCACCCGCCGGCCCGCGTTGACGGTGACCGCGACGGGCAGCGAGGCGTCGAAGGTCGACCACACCACGCCGGAGATCACGGTGAAGCGCTCTGGCAAGACGTTGTTCAAGCTGAGCGCGAGGAAGCCGAACCAGGACATCCCGATCGGCATCCCGCAAGCCGGTCTCCGTGAGCGAGCCGGAAAGGCGAAGCTCGCGCCACTGCCGATCATCGGCGGCGCGGCGGAGACCACCACCGGCCGTGTGGTGCGGCTCGGTGAGAAGTCGCGCCGGGAGGTGACCGACCTGTTCATCTTGCGGGTCGGGGTAGGCGGCTTGAACACCACATCCGACGAGACGAACACGCCCTTCGCGGGCACGCGGCTCGGCGCATCCGCCCGGCTGCTGGATGTCCAGTTGCTGCCGACCGAGGCCCTGGCCAAGGCGCTCGCAGGCCACCGCGAAGAGGCGTCACGCTACGAGGTGCCGTCGACGCTGCTGCAGTTCTCCATCGGCGAGCAGGTCGCTCATGCGCTGGTGCCCGAGGGCGGCGCGCGGTGCGGCTCAGCTGCCGGATCAAGCGCGCCATCCGCGGGCACCCCCGCGAGCATGAATGCCGGCAGCTCGGCGGCGACCATAGGCGTACCCATGCTGTGGATAGGCGCCGTCGCACTGCTCGCCGGTGTCGTCCTGCTGGTGGTCGTACCGCGACGCGGGAAGGCCGCCCGGCCCTCACCTCGGCCGCGCGAGTGAGCGCTGCCGCCGACACTTCGTCGCCGGGCGATTCAGTCGGTGTGCGGCCACTGCGCGCCCAGGTAGGGGCGCACATTGGCCCGCGCCCAGCGGTCGAGGACCTTGGCGAGCGCGGGTGCCTGGCCGCTACCCGCGGGCAGATTCCGCTTCAAGGCGAACACCAGGACCACGTCACGTTCCGCGGCGAAGTCCGCGACGTTCTCCGTTACGAGGGCTCGACCTTCAGCCCTGGCAACCGCGGCGACCTGGGCGTCCTCGGTTGCTTGCAGTCCGATCTCGCCGACATGAACGGCGTCATGTCGATGCTTGTCGCGCAGCAACACTGCTGCCCTTGCGGGAAACATCTCGTCCAGGAGAAACGCGGTCACGCAAGCAGCGCTCCGCGCTCCTCGGCGGCACGACGGCTCCGCTCCACCATGTCAGCGTTGTGGTCCATCCGCCGGCGTATCTCATCCGCGTGCTCGGCCGCATAGTCGACGGCGACGCGGATCAGGCGCGGGCGCAGTTCGGATTCCTCACTCAACGTGGCAATACGTTCCTCCGTACTGCCGTCGAGTTCCCGTAACCGCCCGATAATCTCCCACACGTCAGGACCGCCTGCCAGCGCCGCGCGCCGGTTACGTGCGAGTCCCCGGAACACGATCTCGGGGTAGTCGAGTTGCTCGATGCCTTCGATGATCAGCCGGTCGAGCAGGGCCGTCGCGCTCACGCCTTCGTCCGCGGCGCGCGATGTCAGGCGACGCCTCGCGGCATCGCTGATGCGGAACGACGTACTTACCGCCACAGCACACTCCTTCCCCTACCTGTACCGCACTGCACCCCTCTTGCGCTACATGTCGGGCCTATGCCAGCGCGTACACCATCGCCTCGACCGCTATCCGCGGCTTGACGTTCCACAGGATCGCCTCGCGGCACGCCAGCACCGCCTCGAGCCGGCGCAGCGTGTCCTCCGGCGTCCAGTGCCGCGCGGCCGCCTCGATCTTCTCCGCATGGTCCGGGTGGGTCAGGGCGGCGCCGGTACCCGCGACCAGCACATCGCGGTAGAACCCGGCGAGGTCGACCAGCGCCAGGTCGAGCGTGTCGCGCTGCGTGCGGGTCGCCCGGGACTTCTGCCGCTTCTCGAGCGCCTTGACCGCCGACTCGGCCGCCCGCTTTGCCGACGCGACACCCTTACCCGTGCCGTCCCCGCCCATCGCGGTGCGAAGCTCGGCGCGCTCGGTCTCGTCGCGCTCTTTGCTCTCCTCGGCGGCGTCGGCCTCCGCCGCGCGGATGAGCACATCGGCGAACGCGAAGATGTCGGCCGGGTTACGCAGGCCGACCGGGATGCGGAGCACGTCGGCCCGCCGGGCGCGGGCTGCCTCATCGGTCGCGAGCCGCCTCGCCCGCCCGACATGCCCGCCGCAGACCGAGGCCGCCCACTGCGCGCGTTCGGCGTCGACACCGTCTCGTTCGGCGAGTACCCGCGCGATGGCGGCGGGCGGTGGGGTGCGCAATGTGACCCCACGGCAGCGGGACCGGATCGTCACCGAGACGTCCTCGGGATGATCCGACGGCGCGCACAGCAGGAACACCGTGCGCGCCGGCGGCTCCTCGACCGCCTTCAACAACGCGTTCGACGCACCTTCGGTCAACCGGTCGGCGTCGGCGATGATCACCACCTGCCAGCGTCCGGTCGATGGCCGCCGGGCCGCCGTTTGCACCAGTGCGCGCATCTCGGCCACGGAGATCGACAGCCCCTCCGGCACGACGAGGCGGACATCGGCGTGTGTGCCCGCCAACGCGGTCCGGCAGCCGGTGCACTCGCCACACCCGTAACCTTCGGTGCACTGCAGCGCCGCGGCGAAGGTCCGCGCCGCGACGGAACGCCCCGAGCCGGGTGGCCCGGTGAACAACCAGGCATGGGTCATCGCGTCCGGTGACGCCACCGCCGCCGCCAGCGTTTCGATCGCGGGCTCCTGGCCGACCAGTTGCGACCAAACCGCGGGCGGCGTCGCTACGGACTCGCGAATGTCGGTCATGACACGTCTTCCTTTTGCCCTGCTTCCGCTTGCTCTTCCGCCGGGCCCTCCGCCACCTCGACCCGCCGGATTCCCTTCCTGGCCAGCGCCGGTTCGATCACGCGCAGCACCCGCTGCCCGACGTCGTCGGGTGTCCCGTCGGCGTCGACGACGAGGTAGCGATCCGGAGCGGCCGCCGCCATCTCCGTGAGCAACCCCTTGATGCGCCAATGGTCTTGCGAGCTTATCCGGCCATCGGTCCCGGGGTCGGCGTCGAGCAGCAGCGTGACGTCCGGCCGGAGCCGATCGGTCGCCCAGTCGGCGAGGCCTTCCAACTCTTCGGTGTCCAGCCCGGCGACCGCCGAAAGGTGCGCCAGCGAGGAGTCCGCGAAGCGTTCCATCACCACGATGCCGCCGCTGTCGAGCGCGGGGCGCACGTCGCGTTCGACGATGTCGGCACGGACCGCGGCGGCAGCGAGCGCGCGCGCCCGGGCGCCGGTCAACGACGCGTTGGTCAGGATCGAGGTCAGCCGCTTGTCGTCTAGGGCGGGGTCGGTGGCCAGGGCGATCGGCTGCGTCACATGACGGCGCAGCCACAGCGCGAGCTTGGCCGCCTGCGCGGCGGTGTCGGCAGCGGTCGTGCCCTCGATGGCGATCAGCAGCCCGTTGGCCCGGCGCGGGCGGCGGCGCAGCGCGTTGCGCAGATCCACCATGATCGGCTCGGCGCGGCGGGAGTCCATGAGCCGGTACGCGACGACGCCGACCAGCGCGGCGAGCACGCCACCACCGAGCAGCACCGGCCGGGTGCCGTCGATGACGACCTGATTGCCGAACACGCTGATGCTGCGCGGCCGGACGAGCCCGATCAGCAACGGCACCACGGCGATCGAGCCGCCGAGGATGATCTTCATCAGGGATTGGTAGATCGCGTTGATCCGGCCGCGGATGGCGTCCTCGACCTGAGTGCCGATGATCGTCACGCCGGTGAGGAAGGCAACGCCCGCGCATGCTCCGACCAGGGTCACCGCGCTGAGCGCGACGACAAGGTGCGGCGCGAGTGCGACCGCGACCAGCGCGAGCCCGGCGAAGATGATCGCGATCCCGAACAGCCGGTCGTGCGGCAGCCGGTGTGCGAGCCTGGGCGCGGCGGCCATGCCCGAGGCCAGCCCGGCGAACACGCAGACGAACATCATGCCGAAGGCCGAATCACCCGCGAGCAAACTCGCCGAGTACGGCTTCGACGAGCCGACGACGGCGCCACCCGCCGCGAACGCCCCGACCATGCCGACCAGCAGCCCCCGCACCAGCTTGGTGCTGCGCACGTAGCGGAAGCCGTCCTTGATCATCTCGACAAAGCCGGCCTGCTGCGCGGCGGGCTGCGCGGTCGTGCCACCGTCGGCACCGGCCTCAGAGAGTTTGCCTGCCTCGGGGGTCTCGGGGGCCTCGGAGGTTTCGGAGGTCTCGTGCACGTTGCGCAGCGACAGCTCGGGAATCCGGGTCGCGATGATCAGCGCACTCAGCAGATAGAGCAGCCCGGTGCAGATCACCACGAACTTGGCGATGCCGAATTCGCCGGTCGCCCCTTCCGGCAGGCTCAGCAGCTGAGGCAGCACGGTGATCAGCGCGTACGAACCCGCGCCGGCGACGACCGCGAACCCGTAGGTCATGACAAGGCCAAGCTGGTTCGCCGTCTCCACCTGGTCTCGCCTGCGCAGCAGGTTCGGTACCGCGGAGTCCTTCGCCGGGATCCACATCGTCGAGGCGAACCCGACCATGAAGTTGGCGGCGAAGAGCCACAGCGGCGAACCGACGATCGCAATCGAGAGCAGCAGGGCGCAGCGGGTGAGGTCGGCGATGGCCATCACCTTGCGCCGGTCGAACCGGTCGGCGAGTAGCCCGCCGAGCGGGGCGAAGATCAGGCCGGGGAGCAACAGCGTCAGCACGACACCGGTGAAGGCGAAGTTCTGCGCCATATACGTCTCGGTGAGCTTCGTGACGTAGCCGGTGAGCCCCAGCAGGGTGAGCCAATCCGCGGTGCTGCAGAGGAACGTGACACCCCAGAGCCGCCGGAACGGTTTGATGGCGAGCACTCGCCGTGCGCGGTACACGGTCGAGGCGCTGGAAGACGCCGGCGCCACCGCGCCGGCCTCACCTACTGGGCCGAGAACCCCAGCGATCGCTACACCCCACTTCGTCGACGCCGCCGCGTTGCCGCAGGCAGTGGCACACTGCGGCAAGCGTAACCCGCACGCTCACCGTGATCGGCACCGGAGCTTGGCGGAGCACCCTCAGTCCAATGAGCCCATGATGGCCGAGACGATGCCGGCGAACACCTCGAACGCGACAACGCCGAAAATCACTATCAAGATCAGCGCCACGATGACGCCGCCCATGTTGCCCTTGGGAGCCTTCGGCACCAGCCGCGCCGCTTCGGCGGCTTCGCGGCGCTGGCGCGGCTGCGGGTAGTGACGAAGCGCCTGGCGGACGCGCTTGCCGGCATGCTGCCCCGGCATGACGGGCAGCATGCCGGGGTAGCCCAGTGCGGAACGCTCCGGCTCCCGCTGCCGAGGGAGCGGGCCGGTCGAAGATGAGCCGGACCGCGCCTCGGCCTGCTCAGGCACGAAGTCGCTGAGCGCGGCCTCCGTCATCGCCCTGACCGCCTCGGGATCGGCCTCGACCGGCTTCGCGACGGGCACCATGACGTCGTCGTACCAGGTCGTCATGAGCGCACCTTCGCTACTTTCCCCGGTGACGAGGCCGGCGAGCGGGTCGGGATAGACCCGGCAGGGCGCGAGGGGCTGCGTGCCATCGAACGTCTCCGATTCCAAGGTGATCACCACGTCCTAGCGCCGGGAAAGGACAACACCCCTCGACAGTAGCGCGAAACGGTCGTCAAACACGTACAGCGATCGAGTGATTACCCAACATGAACGTGCTGAACGAGGCCTTCAGTCCACTGAGGCGGCACCAAGGTGCCATGGGGTGCCTATATGGCACCCGCGGCCGCCTTCGGCTCCCCGCTGTCGTGTCACTTCTTGGCGCGCGCGGGAGTCCGCTTCTTCGGCGCGGGGCCCTTCGCCCGCTTCTCCGCGAGCAACTCGGCCGCCCGGCCATCGTCCAGCTCTTCGACGCTGTCGGACTTGCGCAGCGACGCGTTGTACTCGCCGTCGGTGACATACGGCCCGAAGCGGCCGTCCTTGACGATCATCGGCTTGCCCGACACCGGGTCGTTGCCGAGCTCCTTGAGCGGCGGCTTCGCCGACGCCTGCCTGCCACGGCGCTTGGGCTCCGCGTAGATCTTGAGCGCGTCCTCGAGCGTGATGTCGAAGATCTGCTGTTCGGACTCGAGCGAACGCGAATCGGTGCCCTTCTTCAAGTAGGGCCCGTAACGCCCGATCTGCGCGGTGATCTCGTCGCCCGACTCCGGGTCCTTGCCGACAATCCTGGGCAGCGACAGCAGCCTGAGCGCATCCTCGAGCGTGACCGTTTCCACCGACATCGACTTGAGCAGCGAACCCGTCCTCGGCTTGGGCTTACGCGCCCTGCTCGGCTTCTTCCCATTGCCGTTCTCGGTAGTAGCCGCCGGCACCTCGGGCTCGGGCAGAATCTCGGTGACGTAGGGCCCGAAGCGACCCTCCTTGGCCACGATCTCGTGACCGGTCACCGGGTCGGTGCCCAGCACCCGCCCCTCTTGCGGGGTCGCGAAGAGCTTCTCCGCGAGCTCGGTGGTCAGCTCGTCCGGTGGCAGGTCCTCCGGCAGGCTCGCGCGCTGTGTTTTTCCCTCCCCCCTCTCCGAGGGGCCCACCCCCCGTGACTTCTCCGAACCGGGGGCCTCCGCGCGCTCCAGGTACGGCCCGTACCGGCCGACCCGCACGAAGACCGTCCGCCCATCGGCGTCGGCGAACATCGGGATCGAGTTGATCTCCCGCGCGTCGATGTCCTCGACGCCGGTGCCTACCAGCTTCTTCAGGCCTCCGGTGCGGCCGACCGACCCGTCGGGGCCGATCTCGCCGCCGAAGTAAAACCCGGACAGCCAGGCCGTGCGCTCCTGGCGGCCGGCGGCGATCCCGTCGAGCTCGTCCTCCATCGCCGCGGTGAAGTCGTAGTCCACCAGCCTGCCGAAGTGCTGTTCGAGCAGGCCGACCACGGAGAAGGCCACCCACGACGGCACCAGCGCGGAGCCCTTCTTCCACACATAGCCGCGGTCCTGGACGGTCTTGATGATCGAAGCGTAGGTCGACGGCCTGCCGATGCCGAGCTCTTCCATGGTCTTGACCAGGCTGGCCTCGGTGAAGCGCGCCGGCGGCGACGTGGTGTGCCCGTCCGCCGCGAGCTCGGCAGCCGTGACCCGCTGATCGCGCTCGAGGTGGGGCAGCCTGCGCTCGGCGTCGTCGGCCTCGCCGCCCGCCTCGGTGTCGACCGCCTCGACATAGGCCCGCAGGAAGCCGGCGAAGGTGATGGTCCGGCCCGACGCGGCGAAGGTGCACTCCTCGCCGGACCCCGCGGCCACGCCGGTGATCCGAACCGACATGGTGGTGCCCTTGGCGTCGGCCATCTGCGATGCGATGGTGCGCTGCCAGATCAGCTCGTAGAGCCGGAACTCATCGGCCTCGAGCTCGCGGCCGACCTCACCCGGCGTGCGGAATACCTCCCCGGCTGGCCGGATCGCCTCGTGCGCTTCCTGCGCGTTCTTGACCTTGCGGGTGTACTGACGCGGGCTCGGCGAGACGTACTCGGCGCCGTAAAGCTGCGTCGCCTGGCTACGCGCCGCGCTGATCGCCGTCTCGGACAGCGTCGTCGAGTCGGTACGCATGTAGGTGATGTAGCCGTTTTCGTAGAGCCGCTGCGCGGTACGCATCGTGCGGTCCGACGAGAAGCGCAGCTTGCGGCTGGCCTCCTGCTGCAAGGTCGAGGTCATGAACGGCGCATACGGCTTACGGGTGTACGGCTTGGCCTCGACGCTGGCGACGGTGAGGTCCTGCCCGGTCAGCGCGGCCGCCAGCCGATTCGCTTCCGCCTCGTCGAGCACTCGCACGCCGTTCAGCGCTTGCTTGAGCTCGCCCGCTTCGGTGAAGTCCTTGCCGGTCGCCAGCCGCGCGCCGTCGACCGAGACCAGCCGCGCGTTGAACGTCTTGGGGTTGCTGCCGTTCTCGCCACTGCTGTCGTCGGCGCGCAGGCTCGCGGCGATGTCCCAGTACGAGGCCGACGTGAAGCGCATCCGCGCCCGCTCGCGCTCGACGATGATCCTGGTCGCAACCGACTGCACCCGGCCTGCCGAGAGCTTCGGCATGATCTTCTTCCACAGCACCGGCGAGACTTCGTAGCCGTAGAGCCGGTCGAGGATGCGGCGGGTCTCCTGCGCGTCGACCAGGTCGGCGTCGAGCTCGCGAGGGCTCTCCGCCGCGGCACGGATGGCGTGCTCGGTGATCTCGTGGAACACCATCCGGCGCACCGGCACCTTGGGCTTGAGCGCTTCCAGCAGGTGCCACGCGATCGCTTCACCCTCGCGGTCACCGTCGGTGGCGAGCAGGAGTTCGTCGACGTCCTTGAGCTTGCCCTTGAGGTCGGAGACGGTGGACTTCTTGTCCGCGGTGACGATGTAGAGCGGCTCGAAGCCGTTGTCGACATCGACGCCGAGGCGCGCCCACGCCTGCCCCTTGTACTTGGCAGGCACGTCGGCCGCGCCGCGCGGCAGATCGCGAATGTGGCCCTTCGACGACTCCACCACATAGTCGCGGCCAAGGTAGGAGGCTATTTTGCGAGCCTTCGCCGGTGATTCGACGATCACCAGACGCCGGGTACCGCCGGCAGCACCCTGCCCGCTCTTGCTCCGTGTCGACTCAGCCACGCTCGGCTGCCTCCGTTTCTCCGCGTCGCACTCCGGCCGGCTTTCACCGCAATGCCCCGGGAGTCCAAGCCCGAAACATCGTGCCGGTCGCGCTCCGCACCGTGCACCGCCGTCAGCACGGCGATGTTTCCTCGCTTCTAGCCACTGCCATGAGATGTCGCGTCATCTCAGGTCCACAACAACCCGGCACGAGACTTAACGCCTCGTCCCTACACGCACTTCCTTTTTCCACCTTTAGCACGACGGGACACGCTGGCCACCGCCGGGGTTGCGCTTAACAGCATGCCTCATCACGTCTGCCCAGGTCAGGCCGACGCGCCCAACCGCACTGCGGGCCATACCGATTCCGCACCCGCCGCGCCATTGACGTTACGCGGACATTCCCCCACCAGTTCCGCCAACCTGCGCAGCCGCTTGCTTCCGGAGACCCGTAGCGCGGGAGCGCCACTGCGAGTGGCGACCAGGCTACCCGCGTGCGAACCGGGCACCAGGCCTGCCCTGGCGGCAGCCCGCAGCAGCGGCTCATGGGTCTCCGGCGCGCCGGGATCCAGCCCGAGCAGGAACCCCGCCCGCCGAGCGGGTCCGCCGGCAGGCCTGCCTGCCACCAGCGCCCAGCACCGCAGCGTGGCGCCGTCGAGCTGAAACCCGTCCGGCACGACCTTCGCCGCCCCGCGCGTCCACGACGCGGCCAGGGCGATCAGATCCGCCCGGAACGCGGTACGGACCAGGAGATTTCCGTTGCCCGACGGCACGATCCGGGCCTGCACGCCGCGCCTGCCCAGCTCGGCCGCGAGCGCTGCGGCACGCCAGTCGTCGTCGAGCGTGACCGACAGCCGCGCGGTGGTCGAGGCGAAGCTAGCCAACTCTCCCGGAGCGCACAGCACACCGGCGAGGTCGGCCGGCGTGGGCACGTTCGCGTCGGCGGAGAAGAAGGACAGCTGCGCCACGCGATCATGATAGAACATTCGTTCGATCCCGCAAGGGCCGGCCCGCGAGCCCAAGGACTCCTTCGGTGCCGCATATGCACGCTCAAAAGCCGAAGGGCCCCGCCGGCACCACATGTGCCGGCGGGGCCCTTCGGTTCGAGCGTCAGGTCCAGCCCGTCAGGCCCGTCAGGAGTTGACCGGCGCCGCCTCGGGGGCTTCGGTCATCGAGCTGACGCGCCGCTTGGACACGATGATCGCCGTGATGATGATCGCGACCGATACCAGCGAGATGATGACCCGCACCGCGTCGTTGGCGTTCTCACCGACGGAGAGCGTCACGATCGCCGGGGCGATCAGCAGCGACACCAGGTTCATCACCTTGAGCAGCGGGTTGATCGCCGGGCCCGCGGTGTCCTTGAACGGGTCACCGACGGTGTCACCGATGATCGTCGCCTCGTGTGCACTCGAGCCCTTGCCGCCGTGGTGGCCGTCTTCGACCAGCTTCTTGGCGTTGTCCCATGCCCCACCGGAGTTGGCGAGGAACACCGCCATCAGCACACCGGTGGCGATGGCGCCGCCGAGGTAACCGGCGAGAGCACCGGTGCCGAGGCCGAAGCCGACGGCGATCGGAGCGAACACCGCGAGCAGGCCCGGCGTCGCCAGTTCCTGCAGCGAGTCCTTGGTGACCATGTCGACCACGCGGCCGTACTCGGGCTTGCCGGTGCCCTCCATGATGCCGGGGATGTCGCGGAACTGGCGGCGCACCTCGCGCACCACCGCGCCCGCCGCCCGGGACACGGCGTTGATCGCCAGGCCCGAGAACAGGAACACCACGCAGGCGCCGACGATCACGCCGACCAGCACGTTCGGCGACACGATTTCGAAGCCGAACGACTCGGGCAGATCGCCGACGCCGATGCCGATCTCGCCAAGGGTTTCCGCGATGGAAGCCAGGTACGAGCCGAACAGCGCCGTCGCGGCAAGCACGGCCGTCGCGATCGCGATGCCCTTGGTGATGGCCTTCGTGGTGTTACCGACTGCGTCCAGTTCGGTGAGGATCTGCGCGGCCTCACCGTCGACATCGCCGGACATCTCCGCGATGCCCTGGGCGTTGTCCGAAACCGGGCCGAAGGTGTCCATCGCGACGATCACGCCGACCGTCGTCAGCAGGCCGGTGCCTGCCAGCGCGACGGCGAACAGCGCCGCCGTGCCACCGACGAGGTAGGCGCCGAAGACCGCGGAGGCCACCACGAGCGCGGTGTAGACCGCGGACTCGAAGCCGACCGAGATGCCGGACAGGATGACGGTCGCGGCTCCGGTCTCGGAGTTCTTGCCGACCTCCTTGACCGGCTTGTGCTCGGTGCCGGTGTAGTAGCCGGTGATCCACAGGATGACACCGGCGAGCGCGATACCGATGATGACCGAGACGGTGGCGACCACCGCGGGGTTACCGTCGCCGCTCGCGAAGTCGGCGGGCAGGAACACGAACGCCGCGATCGTGCACAGCACCGCGGAGATCAACGCGGAGATGTAGAAGGAGCGGTTGATCGTGACCAGACCGCCCTCGCCCGCGCGAGCCCTGGTGATGTAGACCCCGATGACCGCGGTGATTACACCGATGGCGGGCACGATCAGCGGGAAGACCAGGCCGTCGGCGCCCGCGAGCGAGACACTGCCGAGGATCAGCGCGGCGACCAGCGTCACCGCGTAGGACTCGAACAGGTCGGCCGCCATACCCGCACAGTCGCCGACGTTGTCGCCGACATTGTCCGCGATGGTCGCGGCGTTGCGGGGGTCGTCCTCCGGGATGTTCTGCTCGACCTTGCCGACCAGGTCGGCACCGACGTCAGCGGCCTTGGTGAAGATCCCGCCACCGACACGCATGAACATCGCGATCAGCGCGGCACCGAAGCCGAAGCCTTCCAGCACCTTGGGCGCCTGACCCGCGTAGACCAGCACGACGACGGCCGCACCGAACAGGCCGAGCCCGACGGTGATCATGCCGACGACGCCACCGGTCCGGAACGCGATGCGCATCGCCTTCTCCCGGCCGCCCTCTTCTCGCGACGCGGCCGCCACCCGCAGGTTCGCCTGCGTCGCCAGCCACATCCCCAGATAGCCGATGGAGAAGGAGAATGTCGCACCGACGAGGAAGAACAGCGAGCGGCCGATGCGCTCGCCCCACCCTTCGGCGGGAAGGAACAACAGCAGCACGAACACCACCGCGCCGAATACGACGAGGGTGTTGCGCTGCCGCTTGAGGTACGCGGCCGCACCTTCCTGCACCGCCTTGGCGATCTCCTGCATCTTTTCGGTGCCCTGGCCGGTAGCCAGCACCTCCTTGAGCAGGACATAACCAACGCCGAGTGCGGCAAGGGCGATCACGGCGACTACGGCCACGATGCCGTAGTCGCCTCCGGACAGCGTGCTGTCCGCGAGGGCCTGCCGGGACATTCGTCCTCCTGTGTTCACCTAGTTCGCAGCGCCGCACGGATGAGAAACCGGTCGCGACACTGACATGGGATCTTCACCACAGTCGTGTGATAGTCGTGTGATTGGGCCGGAGTCTATTGGTACCGCCGATCGGGTCAGCAGCATGGTGCTCGGCCGCGCGCTCTTACACGTTTCCTGAAGGCTGTCGCCCCGGTGTGTCAAGCTCGGGCTGTGGACCAGGTGGATGTCGAAGTAGCGCAGGCCGGGCGGCTGCTGCGCCGCGTGGTCGCCGGCATCCCCGCGGGCGAGAATCCCGTGACACACCTCACAACGCTTCCGGCCCGAGAGGCCCGCACCGTGGCCTGGCCGGACTGGGTGCCACCCGAACTGGTGACCGCATTGCGCTCGGCAGGCGTGGCCGCACCCTGGTCACACCAGGTCGAGGCCGCCGATCTGGCGTGGTCGGGCCGTCACCTGGTGATCGCGACCGGTACCGCGTCGGGCAAGTCGCTCGGCTACCAGCTACCGGTGCTCTCCGCGATCCGGCGCCAGCCCAAAGACTGCGCGTTGTACCTCTCGCCGACCAAAGCGCTCGCCGCCGACCAGCTTCGCTCGGTGACCGAGCTGGCGTCGGGCAGCCAGGTGCGGGCGGCGGCCTACGACGGCGATACCCCGATGGACGAACGGGACTGGGTCCGCGACCACGCGAACTGGGTCTTCAGCAACCCGGACATGCTCCACCACGGGATGCTGGCCGCGCACTCCCGATGGGCGCGGTTCTTCCGCAGGCTCGCCTATGTCGTCGTCGACGAATGCCACGGCTATCGCGGGGTGTTCGGCTCGCACGTGGCATTGCTGTTACGCAGGCTGCGGCGGGTAGCCGCCTACTACGGCGCGTCGCCGGTCTTCGTGCTCGCCTCCGCGACCGTCGCCGAGCCCGACGCGTTCGCCCGCAGGCTCTCGGGGCTGGATTGCGCCGCGGTGGTGGCCGATACCTCACCGCGCGGCTCCCGCACCGTCGCGCTCTGGGAACCGCCGCTGCTATCTGAAGTCACCGGCGAGAACGGGGCGCCGGTACGCCGGTCAGCGGGCGCCGAAGCCGGCCGCATCCTCGCCGACCTGGTCGTCGAGGGCGCCCGCAGCCTCGCGTTCGTCCGCTCCCGGCGCGGCGCGGAACTGACCGCCATCGGGGCCCGACGCATCCTGGCCGAAACCGACAGCTCGCTGCCGCCGCTGGTCGCGGCCTACCGTGCCGGCTTCTTGCCCGAGGAACGGCGAGCGCTCGAAGCCAAGCTGCTCTCCGGTGAACTGCTCGGTGTGGCTTCGACGAACGCATTGGAACTCGGGGTGGACATCGCGGGGCTGGACGCCGTCGTGGTGGCGGGCTACCCCGGCACGCTGGCTTCGTTCTGGCAGCAGGCCGGGCGTGCGGGCCGCTCGGGCAAGGACGCGCTCGTAGTGTTCATCGCCCGCGACGACCCGCTCGACACCTATCTGGTGCATAACCCGGCGGCGGTGCTCGAACGGCCGGTGGAAGCCGCGGTCCTGGACCCCGCGAACCCCTACGTGCTGGCACCGCAGCTGGCGTGCGCGGCGGCCGAACTTCCGCTGCGGGGTGGCGAACTCGACGCCTTCGGCGGCGACGTGGCGCGGGAGGTCCTCGACGACATGGTCGGTCAAGGCGTGCTGCGGCGGCGATCCAGCGGGTGGTACTGGACCTCGCGCGATCGGCCGCACCACCAGGTCAGCATCCGGGGCTCCGGGCCCGACCAGGTGGCGATCGTCGAGGCCGACACGTCGCGACTGCTTGGCACCGTCGACCCGGCGGCCGCCTGCGCGACGGTGTACCCCGGCGCGGTCTACCTGCACCAGGGCGAGTCCTACGTGGTGGACGAACTGCTGCTCGACGACGGCCTGGCCCTGGTGCACCCGGAAAACCCGGAATGGAGCACCTCGGCCCGCGACACCACCGACATCGAAGTCCTCGAGACGCTCGAGCGCGCGGAGTTCGGCGGGGTCACGGTGGGCCTGGGCCAGGTCGCGGTGACCACACAGATCATCGGATATCTGCGCAGGTTGCCCGGCGGCGAAGTGCTCGATCAGGTGCCACTCGACCTGCCCGCCCAGACGCTGCGCACCCGGGCGGTCTGGTACACGATCAGCGACGAACTGCTGAGCGCGAGTGCGCCGGGGGGCGCCGGCCTCGAACCGGCGCGCGTCCCCGGCGCCCTGCACGCCGCCGAACACGCGGCGATCGGCCTGCTACCGCTGTTCGCTACCTGCGACCGGTGGGACATCGGCGGTGTCTCTACCGCTCTGCACGCTGACACCGGGGAGGCGACGGTGTTCGTGCACGACGGTCATCCCGGGGGCGCGGGATTCGCCGACCGCGGCCATGCCGCGCTGGTCCCCTGGCTGGCAGCGACGCGGGAGGCGATCGTCTCCTGCGAGTGCCCGGCGGGCTGCCCGTCCTGCGTCCAGTCGCCGAAGTGCGGTAACGGCAACGAGCCGCTGGACAAGGCGGGGGCAGTGGCCGTGCTCGACACCGTGCTCGGGGAGGTCCGCCGAGCGGGCGCGGAGCCCGCGTGAGGGATGCGGGAGGAATCCCTCACGCCGGCGGCGCGGTGTGCGCCACTCGACGGTACGCACGGTGGAGCACGGCCACAGGGTTCTTATTTTGTTGTTGTCGGGTTATGCCGCCGACGCGGAGATCCGCGACACGGGCTCGTACGGCAGGCTGTTCATCGCGCGGACCAGCACGCCGTGCATCGCGCTTGCCGGCGGCAGTTGCCATGCCCAGACTTCGGGCTTGACCCGCCAGTGCACGACGCCGTGCCCGAACGGGGTCGGCGGCAGGGCCACCCAGCTTCCTTCGCCGTGCCGGACGACGCTGGGCCGCGCCGCGAGCTCGGCAGGCAGCGCACTGCCCGCAGCGGTCAGGAACACCCATTTGCCGTTAGGCATGGCCAGAATCGGCGCCGGGCGGTCGCTCGACCGGAGCAACACGGCGGCCCTGCGGCCGAGCTCGTCGTCCACCTCGATCGCGTCGACAAAGGAGCCGGTCGCGACCAGCACGCTGTACGGCTTATCGGCCCACCACTCGGCGACCCGCTCCGGGGAGGCCACGGTGTGCTGCCAGCCGTCATGGATGGGAACCGGGCCGTGCCACGCGCCTGCTGCCGGATAGCTACCCGGCAGAATCGGCCACCCCCGAGATGCCAGACCGATGGCTTCCGCACGCAGTTCGATACGGAACGCACCTCGCCAAGCATCTGACCACTCTGTGTCGAGCACCATCGCTGTTCCTGCCTCCTCGGGCGTCTTCCTGCCGGACCGGTCTGCCGGCCCCGCACTTATTACTGAACGCCACCGAGCACGTCGCTGCTAGTGGCTAGTCGATAACCGGTGGTCACCGCACGGCGAACGACCAGTGGCCAACGGTTCAGCCGATCGTGTCCAGTGGCCGACCGTGGCGAAATAACGCGTCGAGAAGCCGACGTGATACCGCTCACCGTGGTTGCCCGACCGTCTGTCTGACCCGGGTCTCATTCATAAGTCGGCTATTCACCTCGGACAAGTCACCTCGATCTTGCTTCTCACCTGCAGTCACTCGTCGCGAGCCACCCTCCGGGCGGCCCCCGCCGAATGACTTGTGAATAGCCCTCCCGCTGATCGCTACGGCGGAGCGATAGCGACCGCTCATCGCGGCTCGTCGGCTGGCCCGGCCCGGGCCCGCGCGGTCGCGGCACCGAAGGCCGCCGGCACGCCGCGCGGCGCCACGACGACCTTGACCAGCGCATCCTGGCCTCGAAGCAGGCACGAACCCAGCGTGCCGCCCATCCGCTCGGCGACGATGCCGGCGCGGCGGCAGGCCCGCTCCGGCCCGTCGCGGGCGTAGGACGCCGCGGCCAGCGCCGCCAGATCCGCCGACGCCGCCGCTCGGTGCCTGGCGATCACCGCCGATCCGAACCAGATCAGCAGCGTGTACACCGCGAGTAACGCGGCCACCGCGCCCGCGGTCAACACGGTCGCCACCCCGTCATCGGTGCAGACGGCTCGCCGCCGACCGGCCTGCTGACCAGTGCGGTTCACGGCACGCCCCGCCGCTCATCCGGCGCGCCTCGGTCGCGACGAGTACCGGCCGATGCGACGCCGGGCTCCGGTATGGCGAAGGCCTCGGCCCGCAGCCGGATCCCCGGCAGCAAGCCCCGCACCGGCCCGGCATGCACTACCGCGGTGATGCCGCCCGCTTCGGTGCGCAGCTCCCATCGCGCGCCAGGCGGGGCGATCCGCGAGACCACCTCGCCCGCTCGTTCCCGCTCGCCCCGCGCGGCGAGCCGCGCCACTTCCCTGGCCGCGTCGGTGCAGCGCAGTTGATCGATGACCGCCGCGAAACCGGCCAGGGCCATCGCGAGTACGGCGACCAGCGCGACCATGCCGATCGCCGCCTCCACGGTGACCGCGCCCCGGTCACCGTGGCAGCGTCCCATCAGAAGCTCACCGAGAGCGCGCGCTCGAGCAGCCCGGTGAGCGCGCTCACGATGGAATCGCCGGTGACGATCGTGTAGAGCACGGCGGCGAAGGCCGCGGCGGCGATCGAGCCGATGGCATATTCCACTGTGCTCATGCCCGCGTCGCCGCGCAGGGCGGTCACTCGTGGCAGGACATGGCGTGGCAGCCCGCCCGGCGCGAGCGGGGTGAACGGTGCCGCCGGTAGGGATGTCACGAGATTTCCCTCCGGTCCAGTGATGCATGCGCGAGACATAGTTGACCTCCTTGGTCGTCGATTCCACCGCTCCCGCGAATATCCACTGTGGACATTCCGTTGAATTTCACCGCATGACGGTGAGCTGGCTGGCGAGGCCGATGACGACCGGCAGCACGCCGAGACAGAAGAACCCCGGCAGGAAGCACAGCCCCAGCGGCCCGGTGATCAGCACCCCCACACGTTGCGACCGGGCGTCGGCCGCTTCGCTCAGCTCCGCCCGCGCTCGGGTGGCGAGTTCGGTCGCCACATCCGCCAGCGCGGTTCCCGAACGGGCTGTCCGGCGAGCGGCCTTCGCCAGCGCCGCCGTGGCGGGGCAGGCCAGCGACGGCCGCCAGGCCTCGCCGGGATCCGCGCCCAGTGCGAGCAGCTCGCTGGTCCGCCGCAATGCCTCGGCAGCCGCCCGCGGCAAGCCGTCGGCGATCGAGCGCATCGCATCGGCGACCGGCATGCCGGCGCGCAGGCAGGCGGCCAGCAGGTCCCAGTTCGCGGCGATGCCGAGGGCCTCGGCAGGCGGGAGCCGCTCCGCCCCAGGACGGTGCTGAATAACCCCGCCGGATGGGCCCGGGGATCCAGGTTTCCGTCTGGCAAGGCGGCGAAAGGTCCTCGTATTGGACATACTTGGATCTTTTGCCAACACCGCCATCGGGAAGCTGGACCCCGGGACCGCCGGCAGCGGGTTGTTCAGCGCCGTCCTAGGCCCGCGGTCCCGCGCAGGGGCAGGCGAGCCTGCCAGCGCCCCCAGCCGCGTCCGGGCGCGAGGCCGCGCGGGAGAGGCGAGTAACGCGAGCGCGGCGAGCACAGCGGCCAGGGCGATCACGACGGCACCACCCGCCCGGTCAGCCGTGCGGACCAGGCCAAGCCGGCGAGCACCAGCGCGGCACCGATCAGCAACAACGCCTGCCCCACCGCCGTCGACGCGAGGATGTGGCTCGGCGAGGCACCCATCGCCTCGCCGAGCGCGAGTCCGAAGGCGGGCAGGCCCGCCAGCACCGCCGCGCTGGCCCGAGGCCCGGCGAGCGTGGCCCGTAACCGGCTTTCGAAGCGGGCATGGGCCGCCAGGTCATGCCGGACCGCGTCGAGCACCTCCGCGAGCGGCAGCCCATGCCGCTGCGCGAGTGCCCAGGCCCGCGCGAGCCGGTCGATGCTGCCGCGCATGGCCGGGTCACCGGCCGCGGCGCAGCGGGCGAGCGCGGCGTGCACGTCACCGCCGAGCCTGCCCGCGGCGGCCACCGCTCGCAACGCCGTCGCGGCGGCGCCATATTCACCGTCATCCGCTGTCAGCTCCGCCGCCACCGACTCCGCGGCGACGGCCGGGTGCGTGCCGGCGCGCAGCTCCGCGACGAGACCACCGAGCGCATCAGCCGTCTCGGTCACCGCCGCGAGCCGGGCTTGCGTCTGGCGCCGGGCGCGCCACCGCCGCCAGGCCATCGCGGCGAAACCCGCCCCGGCCAGCGCACCGGCGAGACCGAGCAACAGCCAGCCAACGACAGCGACACCCACCGCCACCACGGTCACCCACGCTTCCCCTGCCAGTAAGCCGGTGCCGGTGGGCCGGGGGAGGCCGTACAGCGCGCGCAGCCGCGACACCGGCCTGCCGTGCGGCCAGCACAGCAGAGCCGCCGCGAGTACGGCGATCGCACCGGTCAACATGGCGGGCACACCCCTCGCCGCGTCAGCTGCTGGTCGAGCAAGTGCCGGTGCCGGGTCCAGTCGCCGAGCCGCCAGGCGGGCCGGACGAGCACGCGAGCCGCCTCGCGCCGCAGCACGCCGATCTCGGCGAGCACCCGTGCACCGTCCGGCTCACGGCGCATGTGGAACACGATCTGCAGCGCCGCGGCGAGCTGACTGTGCAACCCATCGCGGGGCAGCCCGCCGAGCGCGGCGAGCGCCTCGAGCCGGGCAGGCACTTCGGCTGGCGAATTCGCATGTAAGGTCCCGGCGCCGCCGTCATGCCCGGTGTTCAGCGCGGCGAGGAGCTCGCAGACTTCTTGGCCCCGCACCTCGCCGACCACCAGCCGATCCGGACGCATACGTAAGGCCTGCCGCACGAGGTCGCGCAGGGTGACCTCGCCCGCCCCTTCCACATTGGCAGGCCGCGCGACGAGCCGGACGAACTGCGGATGCGCGGGCTGCAACTCGCCGGCGTCCTCTATGCACACAATTCGTTCCGTCGCGGGCACCGCACCGAGCAGCGCGCCGAGCAGCGTGCTCTTACCCGCCCCGGTTCCGCCGGTGACCAGGAAGGCGAGCCGCGCGGCGACGACGGCCCGCAGTACCTGGGCGGTGGCTTCGTCGAACGTGCCGAACCGGACCAGCGCGGGCAGGTCGTGGCACTCGGGACGCAGTACCCGCAGCGAAAGGCAGGTGCCGCCGGCCGCGATCGGCGGCAGGACCGCGTGCAGCCGGATCCTGCCCTGGCTCCCCGAGCCGGGCAGCCAGCCGTCAACGTAAGGCTGCGCGTCGTCGAGCCGCCTGCCCGCGGCAAGCGCGAGACGCTGCGCGAGACGCCGCACCGAAGCCTCGTCAGCGAAGCCGACCGCGGCGCGCCGCAAGCCGCTGGCGCCATCGGTCCAGACCTCATCCGGCGCCGTGACCAGGACGTCGGTGACGCCGGAATCCGCGACCAGCTCCTCGAGCGGGCCGACGCCGACGAATTCCTGCCGCAGCTGCCGCAACGCATCGAGCACGTCGGTATGCCCGGCGACCCCGCCGACTTCGGCGCGCACCGCGTCGGCCACGGTGGCCGGGCTGATGTCCGCGCCGCCCGCGGCCAGTCGCCTGCGCACGCGGTCGACCAGCTCGGCGCGCATCAGGCCACCGCCTTCGCCTGCTCGGCGAACAGCGCGTCCAGCACCTCCGCGGCGCCTGCTGCCAGCGGGCCTGACGGTTTCGGCTGGAACTCGCCCCGATCCAGGGCCTTGCCCAGCCGGGGCTCCGCGCGCATCACGGTGAGCACTCGGGCACCCGCCGCGTCGGCCACGGCATCTGCAGGCAGGTCGTCCGGCGCCGGACCCCGCACCACGACCCCGAGCTCGCGGGCGCGATCGGCCAGCCGTTCGACGACCCGCTGCGCCGACGCGCTCGCCCGCACTTCGGCAGGCACCACCACCGCGACCAGGTCGGCCAGATCGATCACTTGCCAGCCCGCGGCATTGAGGTCGCGCGGCAGGTCGCAGACCACCGTGCAGCCCGCCCGGGTGCCCGCGTCGAGGACGGCCGCGATGCCGTCGGGGGTCGGGCCGGCGCCACACCGGCCGCAGGACAGCACCACCAGGCTGCCCGAACCGCAGTGGACGCCGAGCAGCGCTTCGCGGAGCGCCGCCATCGACACCCGGCCCGAATTCAGCGTCAGATCCGGCCAGCGCAGGCCCGCTTCGTGCTCCGCGCCCAGCACCAGGTCGATACCGCCGCCGATGCCGTCACAGTCGACCAGCAACGCGGCACGTCCCGCCCGCGCGGCCTCGATGGCGACGCTCGCCGCGAAGACCGACGCCCCGGCGCCGCCCCGGCCACCGATGACGCCGAGCACCCGGCCGCCCCCGACGCCGGGGCCCTCCGCCACATCGGCGAAGGACGCCACCAGCGACGACTCCTCGGCCGGTAAGCACACCACGCGCTCGATCCCCACGGTGAACGCGCGCTGCCACGCCTCGGATTCCGGTTGCGGCGAGCCGACAAGCAGGACGCCGCCGCGCCGCGGTAACCGGTCGAGCTCGCGCGACGTCAGTGCCTGCTCATCGAGCACCACCAGCGGCGCCCGCATCCAGTTCGCGCTCGCGGCGGTCACGTCCGGTACGCAGTCGAGCTCGCACGCCGCCGCCGCGGCGAGCCGCAACACGTCGTCGAGCAACGCGCCGTCGCGCACGATCACCAGTGGCCGGTCCTCGGACATGTGCTAAACCCCCAGTCGTCAGGCCCCCAGACGACCGAGGGCTGCGCTCCGCCGTGCCGCTTGAGCTCCGGCGCCTCCCACCGTCGCCGCCGATCGGGTGCGCGGCAAGCCCCCTTCGAGTCGCCTGTGGACAACTGGGGGTCTGTGGATAACTCACTGGGCCGGTGGCGTGAGCCCGT
>WHSS01000279.1 GCA_009379975.1 Actinophytocola sp. | reverse complement strand
TGACGTTGAGCCGATAGGTTCGGTCGGGTGTCACGCTCGCACCACCGGTAGCCGCCTCACACCGCCGCCGCCTTGTCGCTGCGGCTCATGAGGTCACCCGGTCACGGGCGAGTTGGCTGACCCGCTGAGTGGAGACACCGAGGATGGCAGCCACATCGGTACCGGACAGCCCGGACGCCTTCAACTGCTTCACCACCCGACGCTGCTGCTCGGCGGCCTCCTGCTGAACCTCAGCGGCGCGCCTGGTCGCGTCCCGCGCCTCGCGGACCTTCTCTGTCGCCCCGCACGGCAGATCAAACTCCACGTCGACTTCCACCGACTCAACGTCGACGTCGAGCACCGCGGCCACCAGATCGGGCGCCATACGGCGGGCCTCAGCCACACTGCGCCCCTGCGTCACACCGATGCCGTCGACATGCACGACCCACCAACCGTCCTCCCGGACGGCCTTCGCCTGGTACGTCTTCACTGCAGCCACCCCTTCGGTAAGCAAGTCATCTGCTGGCCGATGCTGCGAACGACACCAGCGGTGACCTCGGTATGTCGAGGGACCGGGGCGCTGTGCTTGCCGCAAGGGCACCCGTAGATCTCGTGGCCACCACGGTCACGCAACGATCGGCATCCGTTGGACTCCAAAGCGCTGATCACCTCGGTCCGTTTCATCGGTTTGAACACCATAAAGATAGTCTAGTCCCCCTAGGAAAGCAATGTTAAGGGGGGCTAGGAACCTCGGCGAGTGTGACGTTGAGCCGATAGGTTCGGTCGGGTGTCACGCTTGCACCACCGTCGCCGCCTCACGCGCGCACCCACCGGTAGCCGGCCGCTTCAATCACACCCGGGAGCGGCGGCCTCCCCGCAGCACCCCCGCGACGATCCCGACACCGATCACGGCGAGCAGGATCTGCGCGATGAGTTCGAAGGCGTCGTAGCCTTGCGCGTCGCCGATGCCCATCCGGTTGGTCAGCCAAGTGCCGAGCAGCGCCGCCGCCATGCCGACCAGGATCGTCAGCAAGATGCCTATCGGCTGCTTCCCGGGGAGGATGAGTCGTGCCGCCACGCCGATAACCGCTCCGACGATGAGCGCGCTGATCAGTCCGGTGATAGTCACGCCTGCCTCCGTTCGTCCGTCACCCAAGGTCTTATTCATAAGTCGGGCTATTCACAGACTCATCGCACGTCACCACCCGTCGTGACCTCAGCCGATCGCTCGGGCGGACCTCCGGTCCACCCTCGCTGGATCGGCTTGTGAATAGCCCTCCAGGTGAACCTCCCAGAAATACCCGCGCAACGGAAGCCAAAACCCGTAGCGAAGTAGGCGGATCGACCGAACTTGTCGGTGCGGGCTGCCAGAATCGCGATGAGTTTTGCCGGTGGCGGCGGTCCTAACCTACAAGCAGAACACTAGGAGAGGAGCTGCGCATGAGTGGTGTGCGCGTATTGGTGGGCACCCGTAAGGGCGCGTTCGTGCTGAATTCGGACGGCAAGCGGGAGCGGTGGGAGGTCAGCGGCCCGCACTTCGGCGGCTGGGAGATCTACCATGTCGCCGGCTCGCCCGCGGACCCGGATCGACTGTATGCCGCGCAGTCCATCGAGTGGTTCGGGCAGCAGATCCAGCGCTCCGACGACGGCGGCCGCTCGTGGGAGCCGGTAGGGCACGACTTCAGCTACGAAGGCGAGACCGGTACCCACCAGTTCTACGACGGCACGGCGGTCCCGTGGCAGTTCAAGCGCGTGTGGCATCTGGAGCCGTCGCTTGCCGATCCCGACACCGTCTATGCGGGCATCGAGGACGCCGGGCTGTTCCGCACCAACGACGGCGGGCAGTCGTGGCAGGAGTTGCCCGGCCTGCGCGCACATGGCTCCGGCCCGTCATGGCAGCCGGGCGCCGGTGGCCTCTGCCTGCACACCATCATCGAGCACCCGACGAACCCGGACCGGCTGTTCATCGCGATCTCGGCGGCGGGGGCTTTCCGCACCGACGACGGGGGTAAGACCTGGCAGGCGATCAACCGCGGACTGCTCTCCGACGGCATCCCCGACCCGGACGCCGAGGTCGGCCACTGCGTGCACCGCCTCGCGATGCACCCGTCGCGGCCCGACGTGCTGTTCATGCAGAAGCACTGGGACGTCATGCGCAGCGACGACGCCGGCGACAACTGGTACGAGATCAGCGGGAATCTGCCGTCCGACTTCGGATTCCCCATCGCGGTGCACGCCCACGAGCCGGACACCGTCTATGTCGTGCCCATCAAGAGCGACTCCGAGCACTACCTGCCGGAGGGCAAGCTGCGCGTCTACCGGAGCCGTACCGGTGGCAACGAGTGGGAGCCGCTCACCGCAGGGCTGCCGCAGGAGAACTGTTACCTCAACGTGCTGCGCGACGCCATGGCGGTCGACTCGCTCGACGAGTGCGGCGTTTACTTCGGCACGAGTGGCGGGCAGGTTTACGGCTCCGCCGACGCGGGGGACACCTGGGCGCCGATCGTGAGCGACCTGCCGCCGGTGCTCTCCGTGGAGGTGCAGACGCTGCCATGATCCGGGTCAAGCTCCCTACCCACTTGCGTGTGCTGGCCAAGGTGGACGGCGAGGTAGAGCTCGCGGTCGACGAGCCGGTCACCGTGGCCGCGGTGCTCGACGCGCTCGAGTCGGGCTACCCGGTGCTGCGCGGCGCGATCCGGGACCAGGGCACCGGGAAGCGGCGGGCGTTCGTGCGGTACTTCGCCTGCGAGCAGGATCTCTCGCACGAACCGCCGGAGACCCCGCTGCCGGAACGTGTCGTGTCGGGCGACGAGCCGTTGCTGGTCATCGGCGCGATGGCGGGTGGTTGATCGTCGCGGTTATTAGTCGAGCCGAAAGTAGCGCGACTAATACCGCCTTCAGGCCTGCAAGTTGGCTGGTTTCGGGTCGGGCTGGTAACCATCGGCACAGTACGCTCGCCCCATGGCGAGGTACTACGACGTGCACCCGGTGAACCCGCAACGACGGTCGATCGAGCAGGTCGTCGCGCTGCTCCGCTCGGATGGCCTCATCGCCTACCCGACGGACTCCTGTTACGCGTTGGGCTGCGCGCTGGACAACAAGGCGGGCCTGAACCGGATCAAGGAGATTCGCCGGCTCGATGATCGCCACCACTACACCTTGATGTGCCGCGACTTCTCCCAGCTTGGGCAGTTCGCCGAGGTCGATACCGCGGTGTTCCGGGCGATCAAGGCCGTGACGCCCGGCGGTTATACCTTCATCCTGCCCGCGACGCGGGAGGTGCCGCGCCGGATGATGCACCCGAAGAAGAAGACCGTCGGCGCCCGTATTCCCCACAACACCGTCGCGCTGGCGCTGCTCGAAGAGCTGGGCGAGCCGATGCTGTCGAGCACCCTGCTGCTGCCAGAGGTGGAAGAGCCGCTGACCCAGGGGTGGGAGATCAAGGAAGAGCTCGACAACGCGGTAGACGCGGTCCTCGACTCGGGCGAATGCGGCACGGTTCCCACCACGGTTATCGACTTCTCGCAAGGCGCTCCGGAAATCGTTCGCCGTGGTGCGGGCGATCCGACCAGGTTCGAGTAGCCCCCGCGCATGCGCTGAAAGACGCCTTCAGTCCACTGGGTGGACTGAAAGCGTCTTTCACTCCGCTCAACGGACTGAAGGCGTCGTTCAGCGCGGGCCGCAGCGTCAGCGCCCGGTGTCATCCTGGAGACATGGACACGATATTGACGACGGTGCTATTCCTGGCGGCGCTCGTCGGTGTGGTCGCTGCGCTCGGCGTGGCGGCTCGGCCCCGGCGAACCCGGCGACTGGCGAACCGGAACCTTCGTGAGGACCTCCTGACCGGCGTGGCGGTGTTGCGCGGCTGGGGCGAGGTCGAGGCGCGCCGGGTCGACCGCAACCTCGAAGAGATGCGAGCCGGCACGAGCGAGCGCCGATAAATCCGGTGCCGAACGTCGGTGGGTCCCCGTAACGTGGGGAGCATGCGGTTCCAGCTCCTCGGTCAGCTCGCGATCTGGGGCGGCCGGGACAAGCTCGCGATCCCCGGCGGCAAGCAGCGCGCGTTGCTGGCGTTCCTGCTGGTCAGCCACGGCCATCCGGTGTCGGCCGAGCGCATCATCGACGAGCTGTGGGGTGATCAGGCGCCGAGTAAAGCTCGCAACGCGTTGCAGGCCAAGGTGTCGAGCCTGCGCGGGGCATTGGCGCCAGGTGCACCTGACCGCGGCCGATGCGGGTGCGCCGCGGCCGGTCGGCGAGATCCCCGAGATCGACCGCGTCGAAGCGCGGCTGGGGGAATGCCTCTCGCCCGATGCGCTCGAGCGCGCCACACTGACCGGCAAGTCGTGGGCGGCCGAAGGTAGCGGGGTCGCCGGCAACGTGACCGAGCTGCTCGACCGGCGGCGGGAGCCCAAGGCCGCGGGTGCTAAATAGGCGCCCTATGGCACCTTGGTGCCGCCTCGAATCCACGCCTCCTCGAGCATCAGTGCGGCGTCAGCGGCGGCGGTCATGCTGGGGACATGTTCAAGGTCTACTGCCCTCGCCACGGCAGCGATGTGCTGCTCGGCTACGGGCGCGTTCGTCAGGTGATCAACGTCCGCCCCGGCGTCATCGTGGTGGAGCTGCGTTGCTACGACGGCGAGATTGTCCGGCTGCTGACCGGTTCGCGCGCGGACACGGTGGCACCGGTGACGGAGCCCGTTGCCGGGTGAGCGG
>WHSS01000262.1 GCA_009379975.1 Actinophytocola sp. | reverse complement strand
CAGCTCGGGGTGGCATCGCTCGATCACCACGAAGTTCGGTCACGACAGGTATAAGGCATCTGTGCCGGTCCTCGGCGACTACGCCGTCGTCCGCCTCGCGGACAAACCCGGCGAGGTGTCCGATGACAACCGGGTCGCCGCGATCGGCGTGTGCGCGGTGGTCTTCGCGCTGCTGCACGTTCCGCTGTACGGCTGGTGGATCGTGCCACTCGACCTAGCCGTCGGCGTGTTCCTCGGCGCGCTGCGCTGGGTGTCCGGGTCGGTTGTCGCGCCCGCCACTGCCCATGTGCTGGCCAATCTCGCCGGATGGTGGTTGCGATGAAACGCCGGCACCTGACCCTGCTCACCGCCACCGCGCTGATCGCCCTGGCCTGGCTGGCCGGGCCGACCCTGCCGAGCCCGCCGCTCTATGACGGGCTCGGGATCCCCGACGAGCCCTACCGCTACGCCGACGCGCCGCGCGATGCCGTGAAGACCGAATCGCCGACCGCCGCGTCCGGGACCGCGCGGGTGACGGGGGGCGTGGCAGGCCCACTGGACGCCAAGAGTGCCGAGCAGGGGCCGCAGGTCGAGGTGTTCCTGGCCGAGGAAGCGCTGACCGCGCCCCGGGACGCGAAGAAGGTGCGGGTGCGGGTCCGTGCACTGGCGCCTGCCAGCCAGCCGGGCGACGGCGCGGTGTGGGGAAACGTCTACCGCATCACCGCGACCAGCGACAACGGCCTGGTGAAGCTGCGGAACGAGCCTGTAGGGGCTAGCACGATCACCCTGCGAGCTCCGGCGGATCAACCCCGGCCGGTCCTGCAGTACCGCGACGATTCGGGGTGGCACCGCCTGATCACCACGAAGTTCGGTCACGACCGGTATCGGGCGGCTGTGCCGGTCCTCGGCGACTACGCCCTCGTCCGCGCTTCGGATCAACCCAGCGCCGCGCCCGAAGACAACCAGGTCGCCGTGATCGTGATCGTGGGAGGCTCGCTGATCCTCCTTGCCGGTGTCGCGTGGCTCCTCCGGCGCGCAGGCGCCCGCCAATCCTCGGTCGAAGGCGCCACCGGTGAAATCCCTTTCGAGGAACTCGAGCGCTTCGCCGACGCCGTCCGCCGCGTAGCTCCCACGCTCAGGCTCTCCCGGTTAGACCAGCGCGGTCTGACCGGCCGGGCCGACCAGTTGCGGCAGGAGACGGCCAACGACGAACCGGATCGGGACCGGCTACGGCGGCTGGTCGACGACCTGCTGGATCTCCTCGAACTCGCCCCCGACGTGCCCAGCAAGCAGGTCGCGGCGATGCGCGGTCAGCTGGCACGGCGAGCTCTCGATTAGGCGCCAGGTGTGCCGGCCGCCCGTGCTGTCGTGAGTGAATACCGTTGCCCCGGCACGCTTGATCACTCACGACCGGAATACGCGGCATCCGGTTCCGGTTGGGAGCCGACATGACAGACACACCTTTCGACCCGCACGCGCTGCTCGCGCGAAGCCAGCTCGGCGTGCTCGCGACGATCAAGTCCGACGGTCGCCCCCAGCTTTCTCCCGTCACGCCTTCGTACGATCGGGACGCCGGTGTCATCCGGGTGTCGACGACCGAGAGAACCGCCAAGCTCGTGAACCTGCGGCGCGACCCGCGAGCCGCACTGGAGGTGACCAGCCCGGACGGTTGGGCGTGGGCGACCGCCGAGGGCACGGCCACCCTCGTCGGACCGGGAACCGACCCACACGGTCCCGAGGTCCAGGCCTTGGTGGACTACTACCGCGCGGCCGCAGGCGAGCACCCGGACTGGGAGGAGTACCGGTCGGTCATGGTGGCCGACCGAAGGGTGTTGATATCGATGACGGTCGACAAGGTGTACGGCGCCAAGATCCGCTGACCGTCAGCTGTCACGGCTAGCCGCATGCACGTGGTGGGGAATACCACGCACGGCATGGTCGGCGTAGTCCAGGGCCTCCTCGACCAGTGCGGCTAGGTGATCGCTGGGGATCCGGTACAGCATCCGCCGACCGTCGCGACGCGCGCGCACCAGCCCGGCTAGGCGCAGCCGGCCCAGGTGCTGTGACACCGATGACCGGGATGCTCGCACCTGCGCGGACAGCGTGCTCACGTCCTGCTCGTCGGCGAGCAGGTGCAACAGGTGTAGCCGGGTCGGATCGGCCAACAGCGCGAGCACGCCCGAAGCCACCTCGAACCGCTGCTCGACCTCGTCGCCTGCCAACATATCGTCATGCGCGCGCATAGTTGCAGATTGCCGCTGAACAGGGCATCTTGTCAATATGGGCACCGCGAACCGGGGAGGGCGGCCGCGATGACGGAACACGCCAACCACGATCACAGACATGGCTGGTGGGCTCGGGTGAAGCATGCCGTCATGCCGCACTCGCATGACCTCGCCGAGCAGTTCGACTCCGCGCTGGAAGCCTCCCAACTGGGAATGCGCACGCTGCTCGCATCCTTCGGCGCGTTACTGGTCACGGCGGTGGCGCAACTGGGGGTCGTCGCGGCCACCGGCTCGGTCGCGCTGCTCAGCGACACCATCCACAACTTCGCCGACGCGCTCACCGCCCTCCCGGTCGGCGTCGCGTTCCTGCTCAGCCGCAGGGCAGCTACCCGCAGGCATACCTACGGGTTCGGCCGGGCCGAAGACCTGGCGGGCCTGGTCGTGGTGCTGGTCATCGCCGCATCGGCCGTGGCGGCCGGCTACGAGGCCATCCGGCGGCTACTCGAACCGCAGCCGGTGGAGTATCTGTGGGCGGTGGCCCTGGCCGGAATCGTCGGGTTCGCGGGCAACGAACTCGTCGCCCGGTGGCGCATAACCGTCGGGCGGCGGATCGGCTCCGCCGCCCTGGTGGCCGACGGGCTCCACGCGCGCACCGACGGGTTCACCTCGCTCGCCGTCGTCCTCGGAGCCGCCGGCGTCGCACTCGGTATGCCGCTGGCCGACCCGATCGTCGCGCTCGTGATCACCGGGATGATCCTCCTGGTACTGCGAACCGCCGCCCGCGAGGTACTCGACAGGCTGATGGACGCCGTCGACCCGCACACCGTGGAACAGGTCGAGCGCGCCGCCGCCGAGGTTGCCGGCGTCACCAGCGCCTACGACGTGCGGATGCGCTGGATTGGACACGATCTGCGCGCCGAACTGTCGGTCACCGTGGACAACACGCTCACCGTCACCGCTGCCCACCGAATCGCCCACGACGTCGAACGCCACCTCGCCCAAACCGTGCCCAGGTTGACCGCCGCTGTCGTCCACACCGAACCAGCACGTGAATACGCCGAGGCACACCAGTCGAAGGTGTCGTGACGACGTTTTTGCGGCGTCCTGCTTTTTGTAATTGATCGACTACGATCGGTCACGTAGCGATGTTTTCCCAGGTCAAACGCAGTGGAGCCGAGGGGAATCGAACCCCTGACCTCTGCCTTGCAAATGTGCCGCGCGGTGCGAGCTGCACAGTCTTGCCTGGTCACGCTGACCCAAACTGTGCCCAGCTTGCTTATTATGCACGCGGGCGACGGAGCTTCGCACCCATCATGATTCCCATTAAGTCCATTGTGGACGTCAGTGCCAGTACCTAGGCGGCGAGGTCTTCGGGTCTTGGACATCGAATCGCCGGCTTGGCGTTGGGTCGAGCCCGTTAATCCGCACGAGCAGCTGGCCGTTCGCGGCTTCAAGATGCGCGACAACTCCGGGCATCGCTGCCACGATGGCACCGATTGCTAACGCAAGCCCCGCGAGTCCCGCGTGCCGGTGAGCGTAGCGAACATGGTGCATGCGTGACTTCTTGATCTCCCTGCACTCGTCTGGGTCGTTGAGCTGGTTGGAGTCGTTGGTGAGAAACAGCTGGTACCGCGCTTGTGCAGCGTCGCGCAGCAGCGGCCGGTCCTTCTTACGTGACCACCCCAAATCGTGCACGTGATCCACGCGGTGCCCGCGCAGTGTATGCCGCATGAGTGGCAGTATCTGAATCGGAGTGTCCGCGTCCAGCAAGATCCGCATCAGGCCGCAGTGTTCTGCCGCTCTTTGGGCCGCCAGCTGTCGACATATGTCGCGAATGCAGCAGCGTCTCGCGCCGCGGCCGCATCAACAGACGGGTAGTACAGCTCGATCTCGTTTGCTGGAACACCATCGGCAACTAGGCTGGCAACTTGCTCGTATGGAACCCGAGTTCCAGCGATTACCGGGTGGCCCAGTCGGATCTCTGGGTCGACTTCGATGTGCGCGCGCGGATGAAGGAGGTCAGGAATCTTGACATCCGACTTGTTGGTGAAGGAAGCGAGCACGTCGCTCATGGCAGCCATGTAAAACTGACCAGGTTGCTTCACAAGGTCGACTGCTGCCTCCGGCGTCATGAGTGCGATGCTCCCGTCCACAGACACAAGCTTGTACCGGGACAGATGTTCAACCTCGCCGAGATCGCGAAGATTGCCGAGGGCTCGCCGGATGCGTTGAAGCGGCGAGTCCTTCCGCAGGTAGACGCACGTCCTAAGTGCAACCACATCCCGGAAGGAGTACAGGATCGGACGGGTGGCCGACACCTCGGGGACGAGCACGGCGTGCTTCTCCGCGCTCTTGCGCCAATGCGCGAGCTGGCGCACGGTAGCCCCGGAGAGCGCAGCTGCCATGTGAGGCGCGTACGTCATTGTCCTGCCCCTCTCTACGTTCAGCGACGGTGTCAGATGTTCTAACATCAATCATCGCACGACAAGCTGGATCATTACTCGGTCTGCAAACTATCGGCCGGACTGGTCCGCCCGGCGCGCCGCCTGGCCTTGCCAAGATCGGCTTCGGCTAGGTTTCCTGGTCGTCGTCGCCGGGTAGTGGCTGGATCCAGTTGTCCCCGGTCTCTTCTTCTTGCTCCTTGGCTGCTTCGGCGAGCCTGCGCTTTGGGGGTTCCATGAAGGGCCATCCGTTGTTGCGGTGCAGGTCGTAGACGGCTTCGTTGAGGGCGATCGCAAGTTTGAGCGCTTGGGGCGGTGTGATGGCGAGTTCGAGGTCGCCGTGTCGGGTTCCGTAGATCTCTACATGGACGGTGCCGTCGTCGGCGTACTCGTAGACGATTCGGCCATCCTCGTCGAGTTGCCCCCAGGCTTGCACGGAAATGCGTTCGTTGTGCACGCAGCGAATGGCGCCGTGGTGGTACTTCATGGCTGTCCTCCGTCGGTTGCTTGATCGGCCCGGCGTAGCAGTTGTTGTTCGTCGACCGCCCAGTTCAGGCATTCCCGGAAGCGGGCCACCGTGTCGGGGGTGAGGATGATCGGTGTTTCGCCCGCGACGCTGACGGCCATCGCTGCAGCGCCGTCGGGCGCGTGCAGGATTCCGGCCGTGATCGGCACGATCCGGCCTGTGTCGAACGAGTGGCCGTACTCGTCCCATGCCGATAGCCACCAGTCCGGGGCGCGCTTGGTCATGTCGGGAACTCCTTCAGGTGGTGCGGGTGTGGCTGGTCAGTCCCGGTTCGAATGTCCGTCGATGACCTCGGCAACCAACTCGTGCACGAGTTGGTGATCATTAGCGGTAATCGCCGCGATGGCGGTCTCGACTTGGTGGGCGTAGCAGTCCT
>WHSS01000166.1 GCA_009379975.1 Actinophytocola sp. | reverse complement strand
GGCACGCCTGCCGCCCCCGAATTCTCCCGCAACGCGTCGAAATCGACCTGGGAGCCGTCGGCGCTCTGCACCACGCTCACCGCGACGACGTCGGCCGAGTCGACCCGGGACGGCAGGTCGTCGAGGTCCACCTCGATCAGCTTGATCCCACGATGCTGCTGCGCGGCGAACGGGAACGTGACGCTGGTGAACTCGTTCTTCGCGACCAGCACCCTGCTGCCGTCGGGGATGCCGGTCGCGACCAGCGAAACCAGCTGCGAGACCGTCGCCCCGATCGCCACCTGCTCGGCCGGTACGCCGATCAGCCGCGCGAAGGCACTCCTGGCGGTGTCGACGTCGGTATCGAAATCCGCGGGCTGGTCCGCTCCGCTGCGCCAGCGCCGGACCGCCGGCGACGGCCCGCGCTGAAAGACGCTTTCAGTCCGTTGAACGGACTGAAAGCGTCACTCACTCCACCCAGTGGACTGAAGGCGTCTTTCAGCGCGCGGGACACGAGAAGGGCCCCTCACGCGGCGAGGGGCCCTTCTCAGGTCGAGTCGTGACTACTGCTTAGCCGTGACCTCGAGGTGGAACGACACGGTCACGTCCGGGTGCAGCCGGACGGTCACCGGGTGCTTGCCCACGGTCTTGATGTGGCCGTCGACCTGGATTGAACGCTTGTCGAGCACGGGGCCACCGGCCGCCTTGATCGCCGTGGCGATGTCGGCGGTGGTCACCGAACCGAACAGCTTCTGCGAACCACTCGCCGCCTTCGCGGCGAACGGCACGCTGCCGATGCGCTCCAGCGTCGCCTTGACCTCCTTGGCGTGGTCGAGGTCATGGATGCGACGGCTCTCCTGAGCACGACGGATCGTCGCGATGTTCTTCTCCGCGCCCTTGCTGGACGGGATGGCGAAGCCACGCGGCAACAGATAGTTGCGCGCGTAGCCGTCCTTCACCTCGACGATGTCACCTGGACCGCCGAGGTTCGCCACGTCGGTGGTCAGAATGATCTTGGCCATGACGTGCCTCCTTCTTATGTCAGTCGAGTCAGCGGGCGGTCGAGGTGTAGGGCAGTAGCGCCATCTCGCGCGAGTTCTTCACCGCGATGGCGACGTCACGCTGGTGCTGGCTGCAGTTGCCGGTCACCCGGCGGGCGCGGATCTTGCCGCGGTCCGAGATGTACTTGCGCAGCAGCGGGGTGTCCTTGTAGTCGATCAGTTCCGGGCGGCCCTTTTTCTCCGCCTTGCAGAACACGCAGACCTTCTTCTTCGGCTTGCGTACGGGTGGCTTGGCCACGGCAGTTCTCCTGGTCATGTCTTGTGGTTGTCTGTCGTTGTCTCTGGGGCCGGATCAGAACGGGGGCTCGTCGGAGAACCCACCGGCCTGCTGGCCACTGGCCGCGGGCGCGGAACCCCACGGGTCGTCGGCAGGCGCTGCCGAACCCCCGCCGGAGTTGCCACCGAAGCCGCCGCTGCCGCCGCCGCGGCTCACCTTGTTGACCTTGGCGGTGGCGTAACGGAGCGAAGGGCCGATCTCATCGACCTCGAGCTCGACTACGGTGCGCTTCTCGCCCTCTTTGGTCTCGAAGGAACGCTGCTTGAGCCTGCCCTGCACGACTACTCGCGCACCGCGGGTCAGCGACTCCGCGACGTTCTCCGCGGCCTGGCGCCAGATGTTGCAGCGCAGGAAGAGGGCTTCGCCGTCCTTCCACTCGCCGCTGGCACGGTCGAACATCCGCGGTGTGGAGGCGACGGTGAAGTTGGCGACCGCGGCGCCGGACGGGGTGAAGCGAAGCTCCGGGTCGGCGGTCAGGTTGCCGACGACCGTGATGATGGTGTCACCAGCCATGGCGAATCACCTCAGACCTTCGCCGTGGCGCGGGCGGGCTCGCGACGCAGCACCTTGGTGCGCAGCACGATTTCTTGCAGCGAGAGCTGCCGGTCCATCTCCTTGACCGCTTCTGGCGTCGCGTTGAGATCGAGCACGGCGTAGATGCCTTCGGTGTGCTTGAGGATCTCGTAGGAGAGCCGGCGGCGGCCCCAGATTTCGACGTTCTCGACTGAACCACCCGAGTTACGAATCACGTTGAGATACGTTTCGAGCGTCGGCGTGACCGTCCGCTCGTCGAGGGTGGGGTCGAGGATGATCATTACCTCGTAATGGCGTGACACAACCACTCACCTCCTATGGGCTCTGCGGCCACGGACCATCCGTGGCAGGAGGGGTTGTCAGCGGCTGATCCTACCTGGCGCCCCTGACCAGGCCGCACGGCAGGGCAGGTGGAGTTCGGGTCGCGGGCCTACACCCTGCGCAGCACCCAGGTGCGCACCAGCGCGGCGGCCACGCAGGCGAGCGCCACCACGGCGAGCAGCATCGGCAGCCGCACCTGCTGCCGCGGGCCGGACGGGACGGCTTCGGCGGTGCCCGCATTGTCGAGATCGTCCCGCTGGGCGGCACCGGAGCCAAGCAGTCCCGCCTGGCTGCGAGGCGGAGCGAGGCCCGGCAGCGGGTCGTTGCCGCCCTCGACGGTGCCCGGCGTGGCGAACGGGATGTCGCCGTAGTCGCGGCGCGGCGCCCTGGCGCCACCGGTGCCGTACCGCTCCCGCGGGCTCGACTCGGCGCTGCTGTCGCCTGCACCGCTCCCCGACTCGGCGGTACCCGACGATGAGCCGGCGTCGCTACCGGTCCCACCGGCGGTGCCAGCCCCGGACCCGGTCCCGGACGTGGACGGCGGCGAGTAGTCGGTCGCCTTCACCGTCAGGCCGCAGTTCTTCGCGACGGCCCGGGTGATGTTCTTGCGGTTCTCCTCGTTCTCGGCGATGTCCTCGACCTCGGGCACGCTGTCGATCTTGGCCAGCACCGCCTCGGCGATCCTGCTGCCGGACAGCGACGTGCTGGGCGCGTTCGGCACCTTGGGCAGCCGGATCGGCTCGAACTTGTCCGCTTCGAAGGCCTCTCGCATCCTGGTCTGCTCGTTCTTCACCCCGAGCAGCGTTGACTCGAAGCCATCGCGAACCGACTTGACGACGTAATCCTCGACCGAGTCGGACTTGAGCAGGACGGCCTCGCCGACCTCGCCCGACGTGGAACCGCTGCAACTCTTCGCGCTGACCGAGGCGGCGGCGGTGCTGGTCATACCGAACAGGGAAGCAGCCACGATGAACCCGACGATGCCTGCCGAGGTCAGCGCGCGACGCATGAACCGGTGACTCCGCACTTGGGGTCTCCTTCAATGATCATTCGGCCCCCCGAATGAGCGGACGCAGCGCGCAGCGCGACGTCACTCGATAGAGTACGTGGTTACTTTTGGTTAGGTTTACTGCGGCTGACGCAGCACCCAGGTGCGTACCAGGCCACCGCCCGCGGCGGCGACGGCGAGTACCGCCAGCAGCACCGGCAGGCCGACAGCACCGCCGTAGGACGGCAGCGGCTGAGCGCTACCGGCGTTGGCCGTTACGCCCGACCCCTGACCCTGCTGCGAGCCATCCTCGCCGAGCATGCCGAACTCCGGGCTGTAACCGGGGAACCCGGTGCCGTAACGGAGGCCGGGGGCCGCGTTGAACGACACGCGGGTGTAGCGGAACGGGCTGAAGGCCGACATCGGAGTCAGGTTGTAGGGCAGCCCCGCCGCGGTGGACCAGCCGCCTACCGGCGCGCTGTTGGGCGGCGGCATCGCCTGGCTATCGGGCTGGTTGTCGTTGGACTTCGAGCCCGGGTCGCCGCCTTCGGACGGCTCGTTCTTCTTCGGAGGATCATCCGAACCGCCGCCGACAGCGCCCTCGACGGTGTCGGTGAGGGTCTTCGCGGCGTCCTCGACCGGCTCGGTCACCGACTTGGCGGCATCGGTGGCCTCTTTGGTGGCTTCCTGCACCGGCTCGGCCGCGGTGTTCACACCGGTGACCGTGACTTCGCACACACTGGGCAGCGCCTTGCCGAGTAACGGCAGGCCACTGACGTACTCCAGCAGCTCCGAGCCGGTAACGGAGAACGTCTTGGTTCCATCCGGCGCGGTCCCCAGGCTGATCGTGGGGGCACCAGAAATGCCAAGCGCCGATGCCAGGTCCAGCGATACCGGCGTGCCGGCCTCGCCCTTGAGCGTCGCGCCGCAACTGCCTGCGACCAGGGATTCCGCCGCCGCTGCCGATCCCGGCATCGCGAACATCACCGAAGATGCCAACAGGAAAGCCGTCGTCCCGACGGCCGCTGTGCCACGCCTGAGCCTGCTCATGAACCCTGCCCTGCTCTCGTCGATCTAAGCCAGTGTGCTATGGCTCATCAACAAATACAACGATGCCCGGTGAGGTACGTGACGCGGGTTCGGGTTTCTTATTTGGCGGAGACCCAGCGCCGCACCATGACCGCGGCGACCGCGGCGAGAGCGATGACCGCGACCACGAACGGCACCCTGGTCGGCCGCTCGTCCGACTTCGGCAGGGCATGAGCGCGGCCGGAGTTCTTCTCCGCGGGCTCTCGCCCTTCGGTCATGTCCGGCCCGCTCGGCTGCCGCTTGGTGCTCAGCTCCGGCACCTCCAGCGGGGGCAACGCCAGCGGAGAGGCCTGCGGCGGCACGACGGGACCCAGCACGGGCTGTACCTCGACCGCCGACTGATCCCCGGCATCGGCGTCCTCGTCCGCCTCGTCCGCCTCGACCGGTTCAGGCTCCGGCTCGGGTTCGGGCTCGGGTTCGGGTTCCGGCGCGAGTGGCCCGGCCGAAAGGGCCTGGACCGACACCGCGCGCTGCGCGGTCTCGCCGACCTGGTTGACCGTTTTCGTCACGGTCTCGCAGCCCGCGACGGCGGTGTCGGACACGGGCTCGTCGGTGTCCGACACGGTCTTTTCGACCGGATCGAGCACGGCGCCGTCGGCCATCTCGACCACGTCGGCGACCGGCACCGCAACCAACGGCTCGGTCTTTTCGCCGTCTTCGCCGTCTTCGCCGCCGGTACCCGCCGAGGTGGAGCCGAGGCCGATGTCGACGACGCCTTCCCGGCCGACGACCGCGCCGGCGTCCACCGTCAGCGCTTCACCGTCCCCGGCGGCGACGGTCGCGTCGCAGTCGCCGGCGATCACCGGCTCATCGGCGTAGGCCGACCCGGCGGTCATCAGCGATGCGAGCCCGGCGAGCAGGATGGCCGTGACTCCGGTACCGACATACCGCTTCCACATTGGTGATCCCCTAACTGGCGCACACGGACCCCCACGCGCGGAAACCACGCGTCCTCCCGAGGTGCGAACCCTACTGGCGGAGGCCGCTCCTCGCGCAGCCGAAGCGGGCTTCACCGGCGAATTGACGGCCGGATTCACTCACTAGTGCGTTGAGAGTCCCTCGGCAGCCCGGGCACGAATGCCGCGCTCACGGGTGGTGGGGTGGCGGCTAATATATGTGGAGCTCTGGTCCAGTCGCCAACTGCTCACCTCGGTTGCCGAGCGTTGAAGATCTCCACGACTTGCGGTGAACCAGCTGCCGCGACCACCGTTCGGGCGGCCCCGTCAGTCGGTTGGCGACTGGCCCAACCGCTAGGCTGCGCATCATGCGAATTGGCGCCCATGTCCGTGATGGCGACCCCCTCATCGCCGCCCGCGAACGCGATGCCGACGTCATGCAGTTCTTCCTCGCCGACCCGCAGGGCTGGAAGGCACCACTGCCGCACCCGCAGGCCGAGAAGATCCTCGCCGACGAAGTCGAGGTGTTCATTCACTCGCCGTACCTGGTCAACGTCGCATCGCTGAACAACCGCATCCGCATTCCGTCGCGCAAGCTGGTCTCGCAGCACGCGAAGGCCGCCGCCGCGATCGGGGCCAAGGGGCTCATCGTGCACGGCGGCCACGTGCGCCGCGGCGAGGATCCGATGACCGGTGTGGCGAACTGGCGCAAGCTGTTCGAGCGCGCGAGCTTCGAGGTGCCCATCCTCATCGAGAACACCGCGGGCGGCGACGGCGCGATCGCCCGCGACCTCGACATGTTCGCCCGGCTGTGGGACGAGGTCGCGGAGTTCGGCGCCGGCTGCTGCCTCGACACCTGTCACGCGTTCGCGGCAGGTTGGGAGCTCGACGGCGTGGTCGACCGGCTCAAGGCCATCACCGGGCGCATCGACCTGGTGCACCTGAACAACTCGCGCGACGAGTTCGGCTCGGGCCGGGACCGGCACGCCAACGTCGTCGGCGGCAGCGGCACGATCGAGCCGGACCTGCTCGCCCAGGTCGCGGCCGCCGCGGGCGCGCCAGTGGTGGTCGAGACACCATCGGAGGGCCAGGCCGACGACATCGCGTTCCTTCGCGAAGCGACCGGGGAGCCCAAGGGGGCCCTGGGTGCCATATAGGCGCCCCATGGCACCTTGGTTCCGCTTAGGTGCCGCCCCAGTCGACGGCAGGCGGAGGTAGCCCGGCCGGTTTTCGGGGGCCGAGCACGACCACGTCCCGCGCCCGATTGAGCACACCGCCTGCCGGGTCGTCGTCGCCGTCCTCCCGCACCGGGTCGCTACTCGGCCGGTAGATGTTGCGGATGATCAACACGCACAGCCCCAGTACCGCGAGATCGCGCAGCACGACGGTGCCAAGGAACCAGCCTTCCGGCAAGCCCTTGTTGTCGGTGCCGAGGTAGTAGAACATCCGGGGCGCCCAGACCATCGCGTCCAGCAGCATCCAGCCGAGCAGCAGCCGCCATCGCGGGATCGCCAGCACGGCGAGCGGCACCAGCCACAACGAGTACTGCGGGCTCCAGACCTTGTTCGTGAGCAGGAACGCCGCCACCACCAGGAAGCACAGCTGCGCCAGCCGTGGCCGCACCGGCGCCGACAGCCCGATCACCGCGATCCCGGCGCAGCAGGCGAGGAACAGCACGCCGCTGATGGTGTTGAGCCAGACCGGCGTCTCACCGGGCTGCAGGGACCCGTCGAAGCCCGCCCAGCCGCTGAAGTAGCGCACGACGTTGTACAGCGAGTCCGGATCCATGCCGCGTTCGCTGTTGAGCCGGATGAACTCCCACCAGCCCGCCGGATACGCCAGGAAGATCGGCAGGTTCACCGCGACCGCCGTAGCCAGCGTGGTGCCCGCGGTGACCGAGAAGCTGCGGAGTTTGCCAGCGCGCAGGCATAACACCAGCAACGGGCCCAGCAGGAACAGCGGATACAGCTTCAGGGCGGCGCCGATGCCGAGCAGCACGCCCGCCACCACGGGCCGCTTACGTGACCACGCCAGGAGCGCGGTGACCGCCAGCGCGGTGGCCAGGGTGTCGAAGTTGGTGAACGCATGCACGACCGCCAGCGGCGAGATCGCGACCAGGGCCGCGTCCCACGGTCGTCGCCGCGCGGTGCGGGCCACCGCCCACACCGTGACCAGCCACGCGAACGCCAGGAACATCGCGGTCAGGTTGAAATAGATCGCGACCGCGATCCCCCCGGGCAGCACGCCCTTGTCCGCGCCGAACGACCAGGCTTCGGTCAGCTTGGCCGTCGTCCACTGGAACAGCCCGGTCAGCACCGGATACTCCATGAAGCGCACCCCGTCGCCGGCGACAAGGGGGAGCTCGCTGCCGTCGCCGAGCAGGAGATCGCCGTCCTCGGCCACCCCGATCACGTCATCCTTGGCGAACTGGTGGACATCGCCGTTCGCGTCGGCCACCTCGACGCCGGACGCGAAGCCGTCGATGCGGTACCGGTCGCCGTCGGCGCGCAGGGTGGCACTGACGTGATCGCCTTCGGTGGTGGTGAGTTCGAGCCAGCCGTCGCGGTACGGGAAGAAGTCGTCGCGGTTGAGCCGCTCCGCGCCGTAGAGCGGCACCACGTCGGAGTAGCACATCGCCACGTACGGGCGCCCCGCCGTCCAGTCCAGGCCGACGGAGCCGTCGCCGTTGTCGCGCTGCTGGATACAGGCCGCCTTGCCGAACCAGCCCAGGGTCAGCGCCAGGATCGCCAGCAGGAGGCAGATCCGCACCGGCGTCCAGAACCAGTGCCGCCCCACCATCGCGTGCGTGCCGAGCGGCCCACCGATGGGACGGCTGGCCGTGGCTACGACGCCCTCGGTCCAGGTCGGGATCACCCGGTCGGCCTGCTCGACGGGCGGACGCCCCTGGGGAACGGCGCGCTCCGGTGGTGTTGACACGCCCCGGAAGTTACCGCACGCGCGACTGGGACGCGGACACGCGCGGGTCAGTCGGCTTGGGTCGTCGTCGTCTGCTCGGGCTCGCCTGCTTCCTCGTCGCCGGAACCGGGGAAGAGGTCGTCGCCGCCGCCGTCCTCGTCACCGCCACCGTCTTCGCCACCGCCGTCCTCGTCACCCGGCCTGCCCGGCTTCGTCGGCTTGATCTTCGTCGTCTCATCCGGCTTCGACGGCTTGTCTTCGGGTTCCGTCGTCTCGGGCTGATCGGTCGTGGGCGGCGGGGGCGGCGGCGGCGGGGGCGGCTTCTCGCCCATCAGCTTGACGTCGTCGAAGCCGCGTTTGTCCTTGCCCTCGTGGTAGGCGTCCATGAACCGGTTCCAGATCGCGCCCGGCAGATCCCGGCCGTAGATCTTGGCGCCGTTCATGTCCTTGATCGGCAAGTTCCGGTCCGATCCCACCCACGCGGCGACCGAGATGTGCCGCGAGTAGCCGACCATCCACGCCTGACTGTTGTCGCCGTTATCCGGTTTCCCCTCCGGCGGTGCGTACTGGTGGGTACCGGTCTTACCCGCGCAAGGCAGCCCTCCCGCACATGCCCGTCGCGAGTGGGCAGGCACGTCTTCGAGCACCATGTTGATGTTGCCCGCTATCCGCTTGCTCTTCTCGCGATCATTGTCGAACGCGGGCTTGCCCTTTTCCTTCGCCTGATACACCGCCTCGCCATCGGCCGTGGTGATCTTGCTGACGAGATGTGATTCCCGCCGCAGCCCATCGGCGGCGAAGGTCGCGAACGCCGACGCCATCTCCCGCGGCGTGACCTCGATCGTCCCTCCCCCGAGGGCGATGTCGGGGTCGGACTTGTTCAGTTCGCTCTTGACGCCTGCCATTTCCGCCGCTTCCGCGACCGCCATAGATCCCACGTCATTGGCGACCATGTCGTAAAAGACGGTGTTGACCGATCGTTTCATCGCGTCGAGGACAGTGCACGGGCTGTGACAGGTGCCTTCGCCCGTGTTGAAGTTGCGCACCGGCTTCTCCCTGCCGGGGAAGTTGCGCTTGTCGGTGCCGTCGTACTTGGCGTAAGCACCCTTCTCGCCCTTGAGCAACAACGCGAGGAAGTCGAACACCTTGAAAGTCGACCCCGGGTTTCGCCTCGTCGCGGCCCAGTCACGCTGATCTTCGGCGTCGTACTGTCCGCCGTAATACGCAATTACGCCGCCCGTCTCCGGGTCGACCGCGGCCATCGCCTCCTTGAGGTCCTTGGGCTCGCCCTTCATGACGTCCTTGACGATGTCCTCGGCGAGCTTCTGCGCCTTCTTCTCGATCGTCGTATAGACCTTGTAGCCGGCGACCCGGACCTGCTCCTCCGAGTAGCCGAGCGCGTCCAGCTCTTGCGTCATCCGGTCCTTGATGTGTCGCTTCGGCCCCCGGAAGCCACCTGTCTTGGCCTTCTCGGCGCTGATGATCTTGGGGAACGTCGCCTCGTCGCGCTCGGCCGCGGACAGCCACTTGTTGTCGACCAGCTGGTCCATCACGTAGTTCCAGCGGCTCTCGGCGTACTCCGGGTCATCGCCCCGGCTCGGCGCCTGGATGATACCTGCCAGGTAGGCGGCCTCCGGCGCTTCGAGTTTCTCCGCGCTCTTCTTGAAGTACGCCTGCGACGCGGCTTCAATGCCGTAAGCACCGCGGCCGAAGTAGATGGTGTTCAAATAGGCGGTGATGATCTCCGACTTGCTGAGCTCGTTGCTCATCTTGAAGGCCTTGACGATCTCGGTCCCCTTACGAGTGAGCGTGCGCTCCTCGTTCTCCGTCGCCTTCTTCACGTACTGCTGGGTGATCGTCGAGCCACCACCGGCGCCGCCGCTGAGCTGGTTCTTGACCGCGCGCATGATGCCAACGACGTCGAAGCCCGCGTTGGTCTCGAAGGTCTTGTCCTCGGCGGCGTAGACCGCGTGCTTGATGGTGTCCGGGATCTGGTCGGGCTTGAGGACCACCCGGTTGCCGTCCTGCGAGTCGCGGGCCATCAGGGAGCCGTCGGCGTAGTGATAGGTGACCGTCTTGCTCTGCGAGGCGGCGATCTCGTACGGCGACGGGATGTCGACGATGAAGTAGGTGATGGTGAACGCGAGGATCGGGAACACGATGAACAACCCGACACACGCGTAGAGCGCCCGTCGCGCGTTGCGCCAACGCCGCTGCTTCGGGGGCAGCGGGCGCCTGCCCGCCGCCGCCGCCGCGGTTGCGCCGTGGCGGGCGGGCGGTTCCTCGTCCGAGTCGGCGACCAGCGCGTTGATCCGGCGCTCTGCCTCCATGTCCTGCCATGCGGCACCGCTGTCGTGCACCCGGTGCGTCAGCAACTCGGGTTCGCGCATCGAGTCGTCGACGTTGATCGGCGGCAACATCTCGGTGGCGTACGGGTCCACCGGCGGCGGTGGCGGCGGC
>WHSS01000056.1 GCA_009379975.1 Actinophytocola sp. | reverse complement strand
CGAGCCGGAGCCGTCCGTCGAGCCGGAGCCACCGGTCGAGCCGGAGCCCTCGGTCGAGCGGGACAGCCAGGACAGCCAGAACAGCGGCGACGACAGCGGTGACAAGCCGGAGCCGACGACGGACGCAGCATCGGGCACCGACAGCACCGGAAGCGATTCCGCAGGCCAAGGCGCAAGCCGTCGGCCCGAAGCCGGCACCGGGAGCGCGCCGCAAGCAGCTCCGACCGCGCCGGCCCGTTCGAACAACGCCCCCAAGGTCAACAAGCTGACACTGCCGTCGCCTGGCGAAATCATGCTCGCATCGAGGGTCGGTGGCACGGCGCCACAGTTCGGCATCCTCGGTGACGACGCCCAGCGAGCGGCGGCAGGCAGCGCCATGGCCACCGGACGGGCGGAGGTGCTGCCACGGCAGCAGTCGGGCGTGATGATCGGTCTGAACCTGTTCGCGGTATCGGCGCTGGCGATGGTGATGGCCTTGCTGGCCCGGGTCGCGTTCTCCGGAGCTCGGCGGCGTCGCACTTCGTGAACGGCCATGGGCGGGCTGCCGGTGATCACCGCCAGCCCGCCCATGGCCTAGGCTGAGCCGTCATGAGCGAGACCTTGTTCGAGAAGATCATGGCCAGGGAGATCCCGGCCGACATCGTCCTCGAGACCGAGACGACGCTGGCGTTCCGCGATATCAACCCGCGCGCCACAACGCACGTTCTGGTGATACCCAAGACGCGCTACCGCAACGTGGCCGACCTTGCCGCCGCCGACCCGCAGTTGCTGGCCGACGTGATTTCGACGGCGGATGAGGTCGCGAAGCTCGAAGGGGTGGCGGCGTCCGGTTATCGGGTGACGTTCAATACCGGCGACGACGCAGGTCAGACGGTATTTCACGTGCACGCCCACGTGCTCGGCGGGCAGTCGCTCGGGCCCGAGGCGTCGAGGTAAGTCTGCTGCGCGAGGTCGTCTTGAGCGGCTAGCATCGAAAGCAAGGTTCGCCGAATGCGAGCCGGGAAAACCGTCCGCATAACGACCAGTGGCGTCAGCGCAGAAAGCAGGCCCGAGGGCACGTGGCAGGAACCGTACAGGGCGTCCCAGCCGAACCAACACCAGCGCAGTCCCAGTTCACGATCCCCGCGGCCGTCGCGCTCACGCTCCTCGGCTCCGCTGACGAGAACCTCATAGCGCTCGAGCAGCAGCTGGATGCCGATATCCATGTCCGAGGTAACGAAGTCACGTTGACGGGAGCCCAGCCGGACGTCGCCTTCGCCGAACGCGTTTTCACGGAGCTGCTCGCGCTGGCAGGCAAGGGCCAGCACATCGGCCCCGACGCGGTCCGCCGCACCGTCAGCATGCTCTCGGCCGACACCGCCGAATCGCCCGCCGACGTGCTGAGCATGAACATCCTGTCGCGGCGTGGCAGGACGATCCGCCCGAAGACGCTGAACCAGAAGCGCTATGTGGACGCCATCGACAAGCACACCGTGGTCTTCGGTATCGGCCCCGCCGGTACCGGTAAGACCTATCTCGCGATGGCCAAGGCCGTGCAGGCGTTGCAGGCCAAGGACGTGAACCGCATCATCCTCACCCGGCCCGCGGTCGAAGCGGGGGAGCGGCTCGGGTTCCTGCCCGGCACGCTGTACGAGAAGATCGACCCGTATCTGCGGCCGCTCTACGACGCGCTGCACGACATGGTCGACCCGGAGTCGATCCCGAGTCTCATTCAGGCGGGCACCATCGAGATCGCGCCGCTGGCATATATGCGGGGCCGCAGCCAGCCGCGCTTCAGCAAGGTCTTGACGCCGGAGGGATGGTGCCCTATCGGCGATCTACAGGTCGGTGACCTGGTTATCGGCTCAAACGGCGAGCCGACCCCCGTCCTCGGTGTTTATCCACAGGGTGAGCGGGACATCTACCGCGTCACCGCCCAGGACGGCTCGGGGACCCTGTGCTGCGGCGAGCACCTGTGGACCGTCCGGACGGCGTCGGACAAGCGCCGAAACAGGCCGTGGCGGGTCCTGGAGACCCGTGAGATGATCGGCAAGCTGCGTGCGGCGCACGCTCGCCGGTACGAGTTGCCGCTGCTGACGGCGCCGGTGTACTTCCCGGAGCGCGAGGTCCTGATCGATCCGTACGCGCTGGGTCTGCTGTTGGGCGACGGTTGTATCCCGAAGGGCGGCACGCCTTCCTTTGCGACGGCGGATCTAGAGCTTATCCCCGCGTTGGATGCTGCGCTCCCTGGCATCAAGGTACGGGCACGAGGGGGCTACAACTACCTCATCAACCGCGTACCGAGGCCGAGCGACGTCGAGGGCCGCATCATGACCCATCCGCTGAAGCAAGCCTTGCGCACCCTCGATTTGCTCGGAAACAAGGCGTGCTCGAAGTTCGTCCCCGACGACTATCTGTACAACTCGCCAGACGTGCGTCTTGCGGTGCTGCAAGGGCTGCTCGACACAGACGGAGGTCCGGTTACTCAGGCCGACCGGACCTGCCGCATCCAGTTCACGACGACGTCGATCCTGCTCCGTGACGATGTGATCTCGCTGGTGCGGTCGCTAGGCGGAGTCGCCTACACGCGCCGGAGAATGGCCGAAGGTCGCAAGAGGAGCCCCACGGCGCGCGGCGTGCACCGCCGCGATGCCCACATCGTTGACATCCGCCTCCCAGAAGACGTTGAACCCTTCCGTCTCCCCCGCAAACGCGACAAGTACCACGAAGCGGGAGGTGGCGGGCGGCCGGCGCGGTTCATCGACAGCATCGAGCCGGCAGGCGCGGCGGAAGCGGTGTGCATTCAGGTCGCCGCCGAGGACTCGCTGTATGTGACAGAGGACTTCCTCCTGACACATAACACCCTCAATGATGCCTTCATCATTCTCGACGAGGCGCAGAACACCACGCCGGAGCAGATGAAGATGTTCCTGACCCGGCTCGGGTTCGGTTCCAAGATCGTGGTGACCGGGGACATCACCCAGATCGACCTGCCCGGCGGCCAGCGCAGCGGTTTACGCGTGGTGCGCGAGATCCTCGAAGGCGTCGAAGACGTGCACTTCACCATGCTGACCTCGGGTGACGTGGTGCGTCATCGGCTGGTCGGTGACATCGTGGACGCCTACGAGAAGTGGCAGGCCGTCAGGGATGGAGCCGACCATGGCGGCCGGGCCGTGAAAGGCAAACCGTGAGTATCGAGATCGCCAACGAGTCCGGTGCGGACGTCGACGAGGAGTCGATCATCTCCGTCGCCCGGTTCACGCTGGACCGCATGGAAGTGAGCCCGCTCGCCGAGCTGTCGATGGCGCTGGTGACGCTCGACAACATGGCGGAGCTGCATGAGCGGTACATGGATCTGCCGGGTCCGACCGACGTGATGGCCTTCCCGATGGACGAGCTGGACACGCGCAGGCCCGACGCCCCGGAGGCCTCGCCCGCGCTGCTCGGCGACATCGTGTTGTGCCCCGACTTCGCGAAGGAACAGTCACGCAAGGCAGGCCACTCGCTGATCGACGAGCTGCACCTGCTGACCGTGCACGGCGTGCTGCATCTGCTCGGTTACGACCATGCGGAGCCGGAGGAGGAGCGCGAGATGTTCGCGCTCCAGCAGCGCATACTCGCCGACTACCAGGACGCGGTGGTCGAGACCCGGCGCAGGAACGCGCAGCGCAACGCGGACGAGCGGCTGCTCGGCATCGTCGGTCTCGACGAGCCGCCCCGTTCCGCGGACGCGTGAGCGGGCCGGCGACGAGAGTGTTATGACTTCCTCCGCAGCCCTCGTGGTGCTCGCGGTCGCGCTGATCCTGCTCGGCGGCGTGTTCGCCGCGGCGGATTCGGCGATCAGCACGGTGTCGCGGGCCCGGATCAACGGCCTGGTCCGCGCGGGCCGGACCGGGGCCCGCCAGCTGGCCGTGGTCGTCGACGAGCGCAGCAGGCACATCAACCTGTTGCTGTTGCTACGGCTCGGCTGCGAGCTCACCGCGACCGTGCTGGTCACCATCGTCATGTTGCGCTGGATCGAGCCCGAATGGCTCGCCGTGGTCACCGCTGCGCTGGTCATGCTGCTGATCAGCTACGTGCTGGTCGGGGTCGGCCCGCGCACCATCGGCCGCCAGCACTCATACTGGGTGGGCTCGGTGCTGGCGGGGCCGGTGCGGGTGCTCGGCTTCGTACTCGGCCCGCTGAGCAGGCTGCTCATCGTGCTCGGCAACGCCATCACGCCGGGTCGCGGCTTCCGGGAGGGCCCGTTCACCAGCGAGGTCGAGGTCCGCGAGCTGGTGGATCTCGCGCAGGAACGCGGCGTGGTCGAGGACGCCGAGCGGGAGATGATCCATTCGGTCTTCGAGCTCGGCGACACGGTGGCCAGGGAGGTCATGGTGCCGCGGACCGAGATCGTGTGGATCGAGCGCGGCAAGTCGGTGCGCCAGGCGCTCGCGCTGTCGCTGCGTAGCGGCTTCAGCCGCCTGCCGGTGATCGGCGAGAACGTCGACGACATCGTCGGCGTCGCCAACATCAAGGACCTGGTGCGCGCGGCGATGTCCGATGCCGGCAGCTCCCGGCTGGTGGCCGACGTGATGAACCCCGCCAGCTTCGTGCCGGACTCCAAACGGCTCGATGAACTGCTCCGCGCAATGCAGGTCTCCCGTAATCACGTGGCGATCGCGGTCGACGAGTACGGCGGCACCGCGGGCCTGCTGACCATCGAGGACATCCTCGAAGAGATCGTCGGCGAGATCACCGACGAGTCCGATACCGACGAGCGGCCGCCGATCGAGTACTTGCCAGATGGCGCCGTACGGGTATCGGCGCGGCTAGGCGTCGACGACCTCGGTGGGTTGTATGGGGCCGACTTCGACGACCACGACGTCGAGACCGTGGTCGGGCTGCTCGCGCAACGGCTCGGTAGGGTCCCGTTGCCGGGTGCGGAGGCCGAGGTCGCCGGGCTGCGGCTGCACGCGGAAGGCGGCAAGGACCGCAGGGGCAGAATGCGGATCACGACCGTCGTCGTGCGGCCGGAGTCGCCCATGACGGTGCGGCCGCTGTACCACAACGGCTACGACGAGCGCGGCGATTCCGATGACAGGAGCGTTGACCATGCCTGAACCAGGTGAGCTCGACCAGGAGGACGCGAAGATCGTGACCCTCGCCCGGTCGGCACGCGCCCGCACGCAAGCGGCGGAGGGTGCCGCGGTGCGCGACACCGACGGGCGCACCTATGCCGCGTGCACGGTCGAGCTGCCGTCGCTGTCCCTGACGGCGTTGCAGGCGGCGATCGCGGCCGCGGTGTCCAGTGGCGCCGAAGGCATCGAGGCGGCCGCGGTGGTCACGGCGAACGAGCACGTAGCGGAAGCTTCGGTGCAAGCGGTGCGGGATCTCGCGGCGAAGGCGCCGATCTTCGTCGCCGACCCCGCGGGCGCTGTGATCGAGGTGCTCGCGTGATGCCGGAGCTGCCCGCCGGGCACCGGTCTGGGTTCACCTGCTTCGTCGGCAGGCCCAACGCGGGCAAGTCGACGCTGACCAACGTGCTGGTCGGCAGCAAGATCGCGATCACGTCGAGCAAGCCGCAGACCACCCGCCACGCGATCCGGGGCATCGTGCACCGGCCTGACGCGCAGCTGATCATCGTCGACACGCCCGGCCTGCACCGGCCGCGGACGCTGCTCGGACAGCGGCTCAACGACCTGGTCTACGCCACGTGGTCGGAGGTCGACGTCGTCGGGTTCTGCGTGCCTGCCAACGAGAAGGTCGGGCCGGGAGACAAGTACATCGCGCAGGAACTCGGCAAGATCTCGCGCAAGACGCCGGTCATCGGTGTCCTGACCAAGACCGACCTCGCGCGGCCGGAGCAGATCGCCGAGCAACTGCTCGCCATGCAGTCATTGCTGGACTTCGCGGAGATCATCCCGGTGTCCGCGCACCAGGAGTACCAGCTCGACACGCTGACCGGCCTGCTCGTCGAGCGGCTGCCGGAAGGGCCGCAGCTCTACCCGGGTGGCGATCTGACCGACGAGCCGGAGCAGACGCTGGTCGCCGAGCTGATCCGGGAGGCGGCGCTGGAGGGCGTTCGTGATGAGCTGCCGCACTCGATCGCGGTGACCATCGAGGAGATGCTGCCGCGCGAGGGCAGGGACGACATGCTCGACGTGCACGCGCTGCTCTACGTCGAGCGGTCGAGCCAGAAGGGGATCGTGCTCGGGCATCAGGGACAGCGGCTCAAGCAGGTCGGCATGACCGCACGCAAGCACATCGAGGCGCTGCTCGGCACGAAGATCTACCTGGATCTGCACATCAAGGTGGCCAAAGACTGGCAGCGCGACCCCAAACAGCTGCGCCGGCTCGGGTTCTGACCCCACGCCCCGCCCCCCACCCTCTCGTGCGTGAAAACCCTTGCTCCCGCACGCTTCATCACTCACGACCCCGTCGTGAGTGATGAGACGTGCCCATGCAAGGACTTTCACGCACGACACCCCGGTGGTCGGCGCGCATAACGTCGGCTCGAGGTGGGATGATCGGGGGCGTGGCCAACCTGTATCGCGACACCGGGGTGGTGCTGCGCGTGCACAAACTCGGGGAGGCCGACCGCATCATCACGCTGCTCACCCGCAAGCACGGCAAGGTACGGGCCGTCGCCAAGGGTGTCCGGCGCACCACCTCGCGATTCGGCGCGCGGCTCGAGCCGTTCTGCCACGTCGACGCGCAGTTCTACCCAGGCCGCACGCTGGATGTGATCACCCAGGTGCAGACCGTGGACGCGTTCTCCGTCGGCATCGTCACCGACTACCAGCGCTACACCGCGGCCAGTGCGGTCGCCGAGACCGCCGACCGGCTCGCCGCCGAGGAAGGCGAGCCCGCGATGCGGCTCTACCTGCTCGTCGCGGGCGCGCTGCGTGCGCTGTCGGCGGGGGAACGCGACGCCTCGCTGGTGCTCGACGCGTTCCTGCTGCGCGCGATGGCCTTCGCCGGCTGGGCGCCCGCGGTCATCGAATGCGCCCGATGCGGTGAGCCCGGCCCGCACCGCTCCTTCAGCGTGCCGGCCGGAGGTTCGGTCTGCCCCCGATGCAAGCCGGCCGGCGCGGTGCATCCCGCGCCGGAAGTCCTCGCGCTGCTCGGCGCGCTCATGCACGGCGACTGGCCGCTCGCCGACGCCTCGGGCGCCGGGACGCGCCGAGACGCGAGCGGGCTGGTCGCCGCGCACCTGCAGTGGCACCTCGAACGTCAGCTACGCTCCCTCCCGCTGGTAGAACGCAGGGCGATAGTGGAAACGGCGAGCGGAGGTCGATAGTGCGGCGAAGCCGTCGCAAGGAGGTCGCGCTGGACGAGGTCCGGGCGCCGGACCCGCACCCCTCCGGTGCGAAGCCACCGCACATTCCGGCGGAGCTGGTTCCGCGGCACGTCGCGCTGGTGATGGACGGCAACGGCCGCTGGGCGAACCAACGGGGCCTGCCGCGCATCGAGGGGCACAAACGCGGCGAGGCCGTGATGATCGACGTCGCGAGCGGCGCCGTCGAGCTGGGCGTCAAGTGGCTGTCGGTGTACGCCTTCTCCACCGAGAACTGGAAGCGCAGCCCGGAAGAGGTGCGGTTCCTGATGGGCTTCAACCGGGACACGATTCGCCGCCAGGTCGACTACCTCGGCTCGATCGGCGTCCGGATCCGCTGGGCGGGGCGCCGGCCGAAGCTCTGGCGCAGCGTCATCAAGGAACTGCAGGTCGCCGAGGAGAAGACCAAGCACAACGACAAGCTGAACATGACCATGTGCGTGAACTACGGCGGCCGGGCCGAGATCGCTGACGCGGTGCGGCGTATCGCCACCCTCGCGGCAGAAGGCGAGATCAACCCGGCGAAGGTGGACGAGCGCACCATCGCGAAGTACCTTTACCAGCCGCAGATGCCCGATGTGGACCTGTTCCTCCGGCCATCGGGTGAGCAGCGCACGTCCAACTTCATGCTGTGGCAGTCTGCCTACGCCGAGTTCGTCTTCCAGGACACCCTGTTTCCCGACTTCGACCGGACGCATCTCTGGCACGCCTGTCTCGAGTTCGCGAAGCGAGACCGGCGGTTCGGGGCCGCCAGCGACGCGATAGGAGAGTAATTGATGAGCACCGAGGCCGTAGACACCGCGGAGTTGCTGACCAACGCCAAGGAAGCGCTCGAGCGCTACCTGGAGGTCAACGTCGACGACGATGGCGCGCTGACCTTCCAGCACGCCGATGTGCCGTGCGCGGTGCAGGCGGTCCGGCTCGCCGAGGGTCTGACCGTGCTGAGCCTGACCTGCGTCGTCGCCTGGGATCTCCCCGACGAGCCGTCGCTGGCCGTCGCCGCCGCCGAGCGTGCGGGTCAGGGCCTGTTCGGCACCCTCGGCGTCGTGCACACCGACAGTGGCCTCGACGTCACGTTGCGCTACGCTTTCCCCGCAGACGGCATGGACGCCACGCCGCTGGGCACGCTGCTGATGCTGGTGGTTTCCACCGCGTCCCAACTACGCACCGACCTGCTCGGCATCGCTGAGGGCGACACCGACGAGGCCTGAGCTACGAGTGGGCCGTTCGGCACGCGCCTGAGCTACGAACGTGCCGTTCGTCGACGTTTGCGGCAACGGTTGTCAAGTTCCGCCTTGCCGCCTGGCATGATCGGCGCTCGTGAGCACCGTCCCTGACACCGTTATCGGCGAGCCGGAACCGGCCCCACCGGGTAAGCGTAAGCGCGTCACCTCCATCGAGGTGCTGACCGTGCTGCTCGCGCTCGCCATCGTCGGGCACGAGGTGCTGCAACAGCTGCTGGACGTCCCCGCTCTCCGCACCGGCGCGACGGTGTTCGTGGCCATCTGCGTGCAGGCGCTGCCGTTCCTGGTACTCGGGGTGTTGCTGTCGGGGGTGATCGCGGCCTTCGTGCCCGCCCGGTTGCTCGAGAGGGTGCTGCCGCGCAAGCAGGGTGCCGCTGTGGGGGTCGCGGGCATCGCCGGGGTGGCGTTGCCGACCTGCGAATGTGCGGCGGTGCCCGTGGCGAGGCGGCTGATGTCGCAGGGCGTCGCTCCGGCAGCGGCTTTGACGTTCCTGCTTGCCGCGCCAGCGGTGAATCCGATCGTGCTGGTGGCCACGGCGGTCGCGTTCCCCGGCGAGCCCGCGATGGTGCTGGCCCGATTCGCCGGGTCGCTGGCGACGGCGGTGGTGATGGGGGTGCTGTGGGCACGCTTCGGCAAGCTCGAATGGATCGTGGAGCGCGCCCGGCGCCGGTTGCCCGAGACCCCGCGCGGCGACCGGTGGCAGGTCTTCACCGAGACGGCCCGCGGCGATCTGGTGGACGCCGGTGGCTTCCTGGTGCTCGGCGCGCTGATCGCGGCGGCCATGGGCGTGCTCGTTCCGGCGGGCTGGTTCGGCGTGCTCGGTGACCAGATCGTGCTCGGCATCCTGGTGATGGCCGTGCTCGCTGTGCTGCTGGCGCTGTGCAGCGAGGCGGACGCCTTCGTGGCGGCGTCGCTGAGCGGGCTGCCGCTGCTGCCCAAGCTGGTCTTCCTCGTGGTCGGGCCCGCGATCGACGTGAAGCTCTTCGCGATGCAGGCGGGCACGTTCGGCAAGTCGTTCGCGCTGCGATTCGCCCCGGTGAGCTTCGTGGTGGCGATACTGTGCGGGGTGGTCGCCGGGGTGTTGTTGCTCGGGGGCCTCCGATGAGGCGCGAGACCGCCAACGTCCTGTTGATCTTGCTGGGCGGCGCGCTGCTCAAACTGGCTTACACCGGCGACTATCTGCGCTATGTCAAGCCCGTGCACCAGCCGTGGGTCATCGGCGGCGGGACGGTGATGCTGCTCCTCGGCGCGCTGGCGATCTGGCGGGACGTGCGCTCGGGCTCGAGTGGGCAGGAAGGTGCGCGCCATGGTCACTCGCATGGTCACTCGCACGGTGGCACCAGTGCGTGGCTGTTGCTGGTGCCGGTATTCGCGGTGCTGTTCGTCGCGCCGCCCGCCCTCGGTGCGGATTCGGTCGCGCGCTCGGCCGGTGGCGCCGCCCGGGTACAGGCGAACGCGGCCGAAACCGCGGCCTTCTCGCCCCTGCCGGCAGGCCGGGCAGTGCCCATGCCGCTGACGGAGTTCCAGGCGCGTGCGGGGTGGGACGAGGACGGCACGCTCGAAGACCGCACGGTGGCGTTGACCGGCTTCATCGCGCACCGGGGTGACGAGAGCTACCTCGCCCGTATGGTCATCGGTTGCTGCGCCGCGGACGGTTATCCGGTCACGGTGCGGCTCGGCGGTGCGGGGGCCGAGCAGGCGAGCCGACTCTCCGACGACGAATGGGTCACCGTCACCGGGGGCCTGGTCCCCGGCTCCGCGACCGAGGCGACCGAGTTCGTGCCCGAGTTGGCGGTCGAGACCGTGCGGGTGATCGACCCGCCGAGCGATCCCTACGAGTACTGACACCCCGCGCGCTGAAAGACGCCTTCAGTCCACTGGGCGGAGCGAAAGACGCTTTCAGTCCGTTGAACGGACTGAAAGCGTCTTTCAGCGCGGTGCTAGTTTGCCTCGGCGCAGGTCGAGCAGGTGCCGACGATCTCGACCGTGTGACTGATGTTGGAGAAGCCGTTGCTCGAAGCGATGGAGTCGGCCCAGCGTTCGACCGTCGGCCCCTCGATCTCGACGGTGAACCCGCACTCCCGGCAGACCAGGTGATGGTGGTGATGCTCGGAGCACCTGCGATAGATGGCCTCGCCGGAGTCGGTGCGCAGCACGTCCACCATCCCGGCTTCCGACAACGACTGCAGGGTGCGATACACCGTGGTGAGCCCGATGCCCTCGCCCCGTTGCCGTAGCTCGTCGTGCAGCTCCTGGGCGGAGCGGAAGTCGTCGATCTCGCGTAGCAGTTCCACGACCGCGGCGCGCTGCTTGGTGGAACGACGGCCGGGGACCGGTGCCGCCTCCCGAGACTGTGTCATCTGCTACTCCGGACTGCTCGACGTGTCGTTGTCACCTGGTTCTCGTCGCTTGCGCATTCGTCGGCTCGGGCAGGCCTTCGGCATCCGGCTCGCCGACGTGGGCCACCGCGTCGACGACGATATGCGCCAGGTGCTCGTCGGCCAGCCTATAGATGACCTCGCGTCCTCTGCGCTCGCCGTGGACGACCCGGGCCGCTTTGAGGATCCGCAGATGCTGGCTGATCAGCGGTTGTGCGACGGCGAGGGTCTCGACCAGTTCGTGCACGCACCGCTCGCCTTGTCGCAGCTGCAGCACGATGGCGATGCGCACCGGAGCGGCGAGCGCGCGGAGCAATTCGCCCGCGTCGGCGAGCTCGCGCGGGGACGGCATCGGAGCCGCCGGCGCCGCGGACCTGCCGGGTGAATGTTCGGCCTGCGCGGGGCTGCCCGCGGCATCGTCCAGGGTCGGCGCCATGGATTCATCGTAGTCGGCGGGCTCGGGAGACACGCGCGGTCACTGTCGGTGAGCGTGGCAGGCGCTCAGTCGTGGCGGCGACACGGCAGTTACGCTGGTGACTCGAGACGCCCAGCACCATGACACCTTCGGAGACTCCAGCCCGTGGCCACCGATCGCATCGATACCGTTGTCAGCCTGTGTAAACGCCGTGGTTTCGTCTTCCCTTGCGGGGAAATCTACGGTGGCACCCGGTCGGCGTGGGACTACGGACCGCTGGGCGTCGAGCTCAAGGACAACATCAAGCGCCAGTGGTGGAAGTCCGTCGTGCAGTCCCGCGATGACGTCGTCGGCCTCGATTCGTCGGTGATCCTGCCGCGTGAGGTCTGGGTGGCCTCCGGTCACGTCGAGGCCTTCGTCGACCCGCTCGTCGAGTGCCTCTCGTGCCACCGGCGCTGGCGGGCCGATCAGCTCGTCGAGGAGTACGCCGAGCGCACCGGCAAGGAGGTTCGTGAAGGCGACCTCTCCGACGTGCCCTGCCCGAACTGCGGCACCCGCGGCCAGTACACCGAGCCGCGCGAGTTCAACGGCCTGCTCAAGACGCACTTAGGCCCGGTCGAGACCGAGGAAGGCTTGCACTATCTGCGGCCCGAGACCGCGCAAGGCATCTTCGTCAACTTCTCGAACGTGCTGACGGCGTCACGCAAGAAGCCCCCCTTCGGCATCGGCCAGATCGGCAAGTCGTTCCGTAACGAGATCACCCCGGGCAACTTCATCTTCCGGACGCGCGAGTTCGAGCAGATGGAGATGGAGTTCTTCGTCGAGCCGGGTGAGGACGAGACCTGGCACCAGTACTGGATCGATGAGCGCACCCGCTGGTACACCGAACTGGGCATCGACAAGGAGAACCTGCGGCACTACGAGCACCCCAAGGAGAAGCTGTCGCACTACTCCAAGCGCACCGTCGACGTGGAGTACCGGTTCCAGTTCAGCGGTCAGGAATGGGGCGAGCTGGAAGGCGTCGCCAACCGCACCGACTTCGACCTGACCACGCATTCCAACCACTCGGGCGTCGACCTGTCCTACTACGACCAGGCTTCCGGTGAGCGGTATCGGCCGTTCGTGATCGAGCCGGCGGCCGGTGTCGCGCGGTCGATGATGGCGTTCCTGCTCGACGCCTACGCCGAGGACGAGGCCCCCAACGCCAAGGGCGGCGTCGACAAGCGCGTCGTGCTCAAGCTCGACCGCAGGCTCGCGCCGGTGAAGGTCGCGGTGCTGCCGCTTTCCCGTAACGCCGACCTCTCGCCGAAGGCTCGCGATGTCGCGGCGACGCTGCGCAAGAACTGGAACGTCGACTTCGACGACTCGGGCGCGATCGGCCGCCGCTACCGCAGGCAGGACGAGATCGGTACGCCGTTCTGCGTGACCGTCGACTTCGATTCGCTCGACGATCATGCCGTGACGGTGCGGGAGCGCGACACCATGACGCAGGAGCGCGTGAGCATCGACCAGATCGAGGCCTATCTGGCGCCGCGGCTGCTCGGCTGCTGAGCCGCCACGGCCTGCCGCTAGGAGAATCGGGGGGATCGGTTGCGAGAGGATGGCCGCGTGGGCGCACGCAGCGGCTTTCGGCGGTGGCTCGGGCGGGCGATGGCCGGTGCACTGGTGATCGGGCTGGTGCTGGTGGTAGGCACGGCGTTCCGGGTGTGGCAGGTCGCACGAGAAGATGAGCGTGCCGACGCCGACATGATCATGGTGCTGGGTGCTGCCCAGTACAACGGCGAGCCGTCGCCGATCTTTCAAGCGCGGCTCGCGCACGCCAAGACGCTCTACGACGAGGGAGTCGCGAAGTACGTCGTGACGACCGGGGGCAACAGAGTCGGCGACACCACCACCGAAGCCGAGGCCGGCGCCCGCTGGCTGCGGCGCAACGGCGTGCCGGAGTCGGCGACCATCGCGGTCGGCGAGGGCAGTGACACCCTCGGCAGCCTCGAGGCGGTGGCGAAGGTGACCTCGGAACGGGACATGTCATCGATGGTCGTCGTCAGCGACCCCTGGCACTCGCTGCGAGCTCGAACCATGGCCAAGGACGTCGGGTTCGACGCCTGGGCATCGCCCACCCACAGCGGGCCGATCGTGCAGACTCGCGAAACTCAGCTTCGCTATATCTGGCGGGAGACCAAGGCGTTGCTGTTTTACCGCATCTCACGGGCGCCCGCCGACGAGATGGACACCTCCGGACTGGGCTGAGTGTGCGGTCGGGATACTTCGCCCGCGACGTACCCATAGGCTGGGGCCTGATGAGCTACACCGAGCATGATCGCGCCCGCCTGTTGCCCGAACCGCCCAAGGGTTCGCTGGCCGCGGGCGTCGACGCGCGGTCGCCGTTCGCGCGGGACCGGGCACGCGTGCTGCATTCCGCCGCGCTGCGCAGGCTCGCGGGTAAGACGCAGGTGGTCGGACCGGGGGAGGGGGCCGAGGTCTCCGGCGTGCCGAGGACGCGGCTGACCCATTCGCTCGAGGTCGCCCAGATCGGGCGGGGCATCGCGGAGGATCTCGGTGCCTCCGCCGATCTGGTGGATACCGCTGGCCTGGCGCACGACATCGGTCACCCGCCGTTCGGGCACAACGGCGAGCAGGCGCTCGACGCGGTCGCAGGGGCGTGCGGCGGCTACGAAGGCAACGCGCAAACCTTGCGCATCCTGACCCGGCTGGAGCCGAAGATCGATCCGGACGACGCGGGCGGCAGCGGCCTGAACCTGACGCGGGCGTGCCTGGATGCCGCGACCAAGTACCCATGGCAGCGCGCTGCCGGTGTCGTCAAGTTCGGGGTATATCCAGATGACCTGCCGACGTTCACCTGGATGCGCGAAGGCGCGACCGACGGCCAGACCTGCCTCGAAGCGCAGATCATGGACTGGGCCGATGACGTCGCGTACTCGGTGCATGACGTCGAGGACGGTGTGCTTTCGGGCAGGCTTTCGCTGCACGTGCTCGCCGATCGCACCGAGCGCGCCGCCATCGCCGAGCTCGCCGCCAAGCACTTCTCGCGGCTGCCCGCGTCCACGCTGGAAGGCGCGGCGGACGAACTGCTCGGGCTGCCGGTGCTGGCCGAGCTCGCCAAACCGGGCTACGACTTCTCGCTCGGTGCGCAGGTGGCGCTGAAGCGGCTGACCAGCGAGCTCGTCGGCCGGTTCGCGACGGCGGTGGTCAGCCGGACCAGGAAGAGCCATGGTGACGGCCCGCTGGTCCGATACGCGGCCCGGCTCGAGGTGCCGGACCAGGTCGCCGCGGAGGTGGCGCTGCTGAAGTCGCTCGCGCTGCGCTACGTGATGAGTGATCGCAGGCGGCTCGCGGTGCAGGAGGGGCAGCGGCAGCTGCTCGCGGAGCTGGTCGAGGTGCTGCTGACGCGTGCGCCGGAGGCGTTGGACCAGCCGCTGCGGCCCGCGTGGCACGCCGCGGCCGACGACGCGGGCAGGCTCCGGGTGGTCATCGATCAGGTCGCTTCGCTGACCGACGCGCAAGCCGTCGCGTGGCATGCCTGGCACACTGGACGCACCGGCTGATCGGCTCGCCCGTGGGCAGGCCGCAACGGCACCAAGGGAGCAACCGGCATGGCTGATCTATCACCGCAGCGCCAGCATCTGCGTTCCGCGCTCGCCTTGCACGGGGTGCTCGCGGCGGAGGGCGGGAACTCGTGTTTCTCGCCGTACTCCATCGACAGCGCGCTGGGTATGACGTTTCAGGCGGCGCGCGGCACGACCGCCGATCAGGTGTGTGCGCTGTTGAACGCGGGCGAGGTCGACATCGTCAAGCAGGTCGAGCTACTGCGCGACGCGGCGACGCTGGCCGTCGAGCGGGGCGGTGAAGCGCCGGTGCTGGCCGTGTCCAACACGCTGTGGGCGTGGGACGAGCTTCCGCTCAACCCGGACTTCCAGGCCGAGCTCGCCGGGTGGCCGGGAGCGAAGATGGCGACCGCGCCGTTCGTGACCGATCCGGAAGCCGCCCGTGGCGCGATCAACGCCGATGTCGCCGAGACCACGCGCGATCTGATCAAGGAGCTGGTGCCGCCCGGCGCGATCACCGTGGACACGGTCGCGAGCCTGGTCAACGCGTTGTATCTGAAGACGTCGTGGCGCGAGCCGTTCTACGAGCACAGCACTGAGGACGCGGAGTTCCGCACGCCGGCGGGACCGCGGCGGGTGCCGATGATGCGCCAGGTCGAGCGGCTGGGCTTCGCGGCCGCGGGCGGGTGGCGTGCGGTCGCGTTGCCCGCTGCGTGCGGTGTCGAAGCCGTAGCGCTGCTGCCCGACGCCGAACTGGCGGAAGCCGAGCCGGGTATGGACGCCGAACTGCTCGACGCGCTGTTGTCGTCGGCGAGCAAGCGCCGTGTCGCTTTGTCCCTGCCGAAGCTCGATATCGACATGCAGGCCTCGCTTACCGCCGGGCTGGGCGCGCTGGGCGTGACCCAGCTGTTCACCCCGGCCGCCGATCTCGGTGGTTTGTCCGACGATCCGCGGCTGATGGTCTCCGACGCGCTGCACGAGGCCGTGCTGAGGGTCGACGAGGAGGGGCTGGAAGGCGCGGCGGCGACCGCGATGATGATCCGGATGACCTCGATGGACCTCAGTGAGCCGGTTGAGGTGCGACTGGACCGGCCGTTCCTGCTGCTCGTCCGGCACGCCGCGACCGGTGCGGTGTACTTCATGGCGCGGGTGACCGATCCGTCCTGACCCGCCGCCCCGGTCGTGCGTGAAACACCTTGCATGGGCACGCGTCAGCACTCACGACCTACCTCGCTGGGGTCGTGAGTGATCAGGCTTGCGGGGACAAGGACTTTCACGCACGACGAGGATGGTGGCTGGCGCTGGCCTGCCCGCGCTGTCACACTTGTGCGGGCTATCTCGTCGAACTGGTAAGGGGGCAACTCGACGGTAGGAGCGCAACATGACTCGCATTCCGGCACTCGCAGGCAAGGACGCGGGCTTTCTGGTCAAGATCGCCTACTTCTTCGCCCGCAAACGCTTCGGTGCGGTGCCCGAGCCGATGGCGGTGGCCGCCCATCACGGGCCGTTGTTCGCTGCCAGTGCCATGCATGAACTGATGGTGGAGCGCGGCAGCCGCACGTTGCCGGGGAACGTCCGCGAACTCGCGGTGTATCGGGCCGCGGTGCGGCTGGGCTGCTCGTGGTGCATAGACTTCGGCACCATGTTGCAGCGGCTGGCCGGGCTCGACATCGACCGGCTCACCGACATCGACAACTACGCGCGCTCGCCGCGGTACTCGCACGCGGAGCGGCTCGCCATCGCCTATGCCGATGCGATGACGGAGACGCCGATCACCGTGACCGATGAGCAGGTGGCCGAACTGGAGGCGGAGTTCGGGCGCAAGGGCGTGATCGAGCTGACGTATCACATCGCGCTGGAGAACCTGCGCGGCCGCACGAACAGCGCGCTGGGCATCCCGGCGCAGGGCTTCACCAGCGGCGAAGCATGCCAGGTGCCCGCTCGCGCGAACCACACGCCTGGCGCGTAGCCGCGACCTACGACACGCCCGCGGCCTTCAGCTTGTCGGGGTTGGCCTGGTCGTAGATGGCCCAGATCTTGCCGTCGCGGATCGTCATGGTCTGCAGGTGCGCGTCCAGCCGCCGGTGGTCGTCGTCGCCGGGTGCAGGCGGCAGGTACAGGCCGAGGTCGCCGTTGACCAGCAGGGGCTTGCCGTTGAGGAGCGCTTCGGTGGTGTACATCCGCCGCAGCCCGAGCAAGAACCGGGTGATCTTGTCCGGTCCCGCCATGACCTGTGCCGCGGTGCGAGCTTTGCCATTGGCGTCGCCTATGAAGACCGCGTCGGGGTGCAGCAGTTCGGTGAGGGCCCCGATGTCGCCCGAGAAGAGTGCGGACGTGAACCGCTTCAGCACCTGCTGCTGCTCGGCGAGCGAGGAGCGCGGGGGCGGGTCCGCGTCGGCGAGGGCCTTCCTGCCTCGCGAGGCGTGCTGGCGGGCGGCGGCGGCCGAGCACGCCAGGATGTCGGCGATCTCGCCGAAGGGCACCGAGAACGCGTCGTGCAGCACGAACGCGACGCGCTGCTCGGCCGTGAGCCGGTCCAGCACCAGCATGGCGGCCATCCGTACGTCGTCATCGAGCACGACCGCGTCGAGCGGGTCGGTGCCCTCCGGCGCACCGAGCTGTGTGACGATCGGCTCGGGCAGCCACTGACCGACGTAGGATTCCCGCCGCGAGGCCGCCGACCGCAGGCGATCGAGGCAGATGCGGCCGACCACCGTGGTCAGCCACGCCGCCAGGTCGCGGATCTCGGCGCGCTGGTCGTCATCGAGCGCAGCCAGCCGCAGCCACGCCTCTTGCACGGCGTCTTCTGCGTCGGTGCGCGTGCCGGTGAGCTTGTAGGCGACCGCGGTGAGCTGGCCCCGCGCGGCGGAAAACTCGTCTGCGAGCTGATCGAGATACCCCATAAGTCCACTCCGCGCTGAAAGACGCCTTCAGTCCGCTCAACGTAATGAATGACGCTTTCAGTCCGTCCAACGGACTGAAAGCGTCATTCAGCTCAGTCCTCGTTGACGTAGAGGGCGGCCATCGGGCAAGCGTCGACTCCGACTTGCGCCAGCCCTTCCTTGCCTGCGGGCACCTCGCGGCCCTCACCCACGGCGCTGTAGCCGTCGCCATCGAGCGGGAACAGCTCTTCGTCGACCGCGAAACACTGCGCGGTGGCCCCGCACTGATCGTCGTCCACACTGATCTTCATCGACATACTCCTCGCCACACGGCCGTCACCCTCACTGTATCGGCATACCACGGGATATCGCCTGTCGTGGCGGCCTCCCCACACGTGGGATGCCCACCTGCGCGTGAGGCGGGGACCGGCGCATTAGACTCGTCGCCGTGGCAGGACTCATCCGGGACAGCGATATCGCGGTGGTCCGTGAGCGCAACCGGATCGACGAGGTCATCGGTGACTATGTCGCCTTGCGCCGCGCCGGTGGGGGAGCGCTCAAGGGGCTGTGCCCGTTTCACGACGAGAAGACGCCGTCGTTCAACGTGCGGCCTACGCACGGCACCTTCCACTGCTTCGGCTGCGGTGAAGGCGGCGACGTCATCAAGTTCATCATGCAGATCGAGCATCTCGGATTCGTCGAGTCCGTCGAGCGGCTCGCGGATCGGGTCGGCTTCGCGCTGACCTACACCGGCGGCGGCACCAGTGTGCAGCGCGACCGCGGTACCCGGACTCGGCTGATCGAGGCGCACCGGGCCGCGCAGGAGTTCTACGCCGAGCAGCTGATGTCGCCGGAGGCTCGCCTGGCGCGTGACTTCCTCAACGAGCGCGGCTTCGACCAGGTCGCCGCCAAGCGGTTCGGCTGCGGCTTCGCCCCCGCGGGCTGGGATCTGCTCACCAAGCACCTGCTGAGCAGGGGCTTCGAGGTCGCCGAACTCTACAAGGCGCAGCTGGCCAAGGAAGGTAAGCAGGGCAAGCCGCTTGACCGCTTCCATCGCAGGTTGCTCTGGCCGATCCGGGATCTCGGCGGCGACGTCGTCGGCTTCGGCGCGCGCAGGCTGTTCGACGACGACTTCATCCAGGCCAAGTACCTCAACACCAGCGAGAGCCCGATCTACAAGAAGTCGCAGGTGCTCTTCGGTCTCGATCTGGCCAAGCGGGAGATCGCCAAGCGCCATCAGGTGGTCGTCGTGGAGGGCTACACCGATGTGATGGCGATGCACGCGGCGGGCGTGCCGACGGCGGTGGCTTCCTCCGGCACCGCGTTCGGCAGCGATCACATGATGGTGCTGCGGCGGCTGATGATGGACGACGACACCTTCCGCGGCGAGGTGATCTTCACCTTCGACGGCGACGACGCGGGGCAGAAGGCCGCGCTCAAGGCGTTCGAGGGCGATCAGAGCTTCGCTGGTCAGACCTACATCGCGGTCGCTCCGGACGGCATGGACCCGTGCGAGCTCCGCCTCGCCAAGGGGGATGCGGCGGTGCGTGATCTGGTCGCACGGCGGATTCCCCTGTTCGAGTTCGCGATCAAGAGCATGCTCAAGTCCTACGACCTCGACTCCGTGGACGGCCAGGTCGCCGCGCTGCAGAAGACCGTCCCGCTGGTCGCCCAGATCAAGGACGAGTCCAAACGGGACGGTTACGCGGTCAAGCTGGCGTTCTGGACCGGCTGGCAGGACGAGTCGATGGTCGTGCGGCGAGTGCGCGAGACCTCGGGAGCGACCGCACGGGCCGGCAGCAGGGCACGTGCCCGGCAAAACGGATCGGGCGATGGCGACGCCGTACCGCGCCCGGCGCCGCGGGACCCGGGCCTGCGCGCGCAGCGTGAGGTACTCAAGGCGGCGCTGCAGGAGCCCTCACTCGCCGGTCCGGTCTACGACTCGTTGCCGGATGAGGCGTTCACCCATCCGCTCTACGTCGCGGTGCATCGTGCCGTGCTCGCCGCGGGCGGTGCGTCGTCCGGCCTCGAGGGGCCCGAGTTGCTGGAAGCCGCCATGGGGCATGGCACGGAGCCGTCGCTGCGTACGGTGCTCTCGGAGCTCGCGGTAGAGCCGCTTCACGCCAAGGGCGGAGTGGATGCGAACTACATCGCGACCGAACTCGCGGTGGTGCAGGTGAGCCTGGTGGGGCGGCAGATCGCCGAGGTCAAGTCGAAGCTGCAACGGGTGTCGCCGGTCGAGGACGCCGACGAGTACCGCAGGCTGTTCGGCGATCTGGTGGCCCTCGAGCAATACCGCAAGGCGCTGCGAGAGCAGGCGCTCGGAGGGCTGGATTGATGCCGCGGTCGTGGGACAGCCTCGGGAGCCGGTCGTGAAGCTGCTGCGACGCCTGCTCGGTGACCGGGCGCCCGCGGACTTCACCGGCGCACTCGACGACGAGCACGTGCTGGCCGACGCGGCAACCGCGTCCGGCCCGCTGGTAGCGACGTCACGCGGGCTGTGGGTGCCCGCGGTGGACGGCACGCGCCGCATCGGCTGGCACATGATCAGCAAGGCCGGTTGGCGCGACGGTTCGCTTTCGGTGGTGGAAGCCGACGAGACGGGCAGGGCAGGCGACGCGCTGTTGATCGCCGACCGGCGTGCCGTGTCCTATTCGCTGCGGCCGTCAGGCAAGCTGCCCAAGGTGGTGCGGGAGCGCGTCAACGCGTCGATCAGCGCCGCGTATCACCGTGAGCTTCCCGGTGGCGGCGCGTGGTTCGTGCAGCGCAAGCTCCTGGGAGTCGCCGCACCGATCCTGCAGGTGCGGGCCGAGCCGGGTACCGACCCGGAGATCGTCGCCGACATCGCGCGAGAGGCGGCCGCGAAACTGGCGAATCCGCAACGCTGATCACCCGCCGGAATCGGAGGCGCCATGTGGGATCCGGACGCGTACCTGGGCTATCTCGACCTGCGTTCCCGCCCGTTCTTCGACCTCGTCTCCCGTATCGATGAGCGTTCGCCGAGGCGGGTCGTGGACCTCGGGTGCGGCCCGGGGAACCTGACACTGACACTGTCACGGCGCTGGCCGTCCGCGGCGCTCGAGGCGATGGACTCCTCCGAGGAGATGGTCAACGCGGCAAGGAGCCGCGGCATCGAAGCCCGGCTCGGGGACGTGAATGAATGGTCCCCGCGTCCCGATACCGACGTCGTGGTGTGCAACGCGGTGCTGCACTGGGTGCCTGAGCACGCCGAGGTGCTGCGGCGTTGGGTGCGAGAGCTGAGCGCGGGTGCGTGGATCGCGGTACAGCTGCCCCGCAACTTCTCGGAACCGTCGCACGAGCTGCTCCGGGAGCTGGCGGCCGAACCGAAGTGGCAGCGCGCCCTGGGGACGGCGGTTCAGCTGGACGGCTCCGAAGTGCTGGACGCGCTGCACTACGCCGAACTGTTCGCGGCGGAAGGTTGCCAGGTCGACGCGTGGGAGACCACCTATGTGCAGCGGCTGACCGGCAAGGACCCGGTGCTCGACTGGATCTCCGGAACCGCGCTGCGGCCCATCAAGGACGCCCTGGAGCCGGAACTGTGGGACCGGTTCCGCGCTCAGCTGGCGCCGCGGCTGCGCAAGGCCTATCCACCTCGCTCGGACGGTACGACGTGGTTCCCGTTCCGCCGGGTGTTCGCCACCGCCCGGGTGCGCTAGCCTGCCGCTGCCCGGTCGCCGTTGTGCGACTTGTTCGCGAACGGCACCTTCTCGCCGACCTTGGCTCGCGCCACACCGGCGGCCCCCTGTACCGCGGGGTGATCGGCGACCTTGCGATAGGTGCGGACGATCTGCTCGTAGCGACTCCGCCCGGCGCGGGCTCCCACGACATAGCCCACCGCGACACCCATCAGAAACTTCACCATTGCCACGCTCCTCCTCGTCATATGCGGGCCAGTCGCACCGGTCTCGTCGTCGGCCACTCGCTCCGTGCACCACTGACCTGCTGAATCTCCATTGTCCCTCACCGCGCGTCGGCTGTGGGAACGAACACGGAGGGGGTTGCACGGCGGCTGCGAGCGATACGTTAGAGTCATTATCCGTTGCAGCGCGCCACCAGCGCGACGACATTCCTCCGTAGCTCAATTGGCAGAGCAGCCGGCTGTTAACCGGCAGGTTGTTGGTTCGAGTCCAACCGGGGGAGCAAAACCCCAGGTCAACGGCCTGGGGTTGTTTGCTTTGTGGGGGTGAGGCGCCCGAGCTGTCAGGTCAACCCGCCCGTTCCGCGGTACAGGGTCTTCCCGTCGGCGACGAAGGTCGGCAACCGCAGTGCGTCACGCACCAAGAGTCCGCGTCGGCGAGCATCGCGAAGGGCAGACTCAGGCGGTCAACCAGCTCACGCTGATAGTCGCCAGCCCGCGGACAGGCCATAAACCCGTGTGGCCCAGGAGGAAGACGGTTGCTGCCCTGTTGACGGACCGGCGTGGCCGCTTGTGACATCGCGCAGAAAAGTTCCGCTGCGCTGTCACAGTGCCGTCGGTCGACTCGTCTCAGAGGGCGCAAGTGACTCTCCGAACCAAGCAGGAGCACGAAATGAAGATCTTCGTAGCGGGCGCCGCCGGCGCCATCGGGCAACGACTCATCCCTCAGTTGGTCGCGAACGGCCATGAGGTCACCGCGACCACGCGCAGCAGCCGCAAGTTCGACGACTTGCGCGCTCTCGGCGCCGACCCGGTCGCGCTGGACGGCCTCGACGCCGCCGCCGTGGGAGAGGCGGTGTCGCGGGCGGAACCGGACGTGATCGTGCACCAGATGTCCGCGCTGGCCGGCGGGAACAACCTGAAGAAGTTCGACAAGTGGTTCCACACGACCAACGAGCTGCGGACCGCGGGGACCAAGCACCTCCTGGCGGCGGCCGATGCCGCGGGCGTGACGAAGTTCGTCGCCCAGAGCTACACCGGATGGACGAACCCTCGCGTCGGCGGACCGGTCAAGACGGAGAACGACCCGCTCGATCCCGATCCCGCCAGGTG
>WHSS01000196.1 GCA_009379975.1 Actinophytocola sp. | reverse complement strand
TGGGTCACCGCGGTGCTGGAGATCAGTACCGCACTGGTCCTCGGCGTGGTCGGCGTGCGCACTTTGAGCCAACGCAAAGCGCGAGCCACCACCCCAGTCGTGAGTGCTTAGCAGTGCTATAGCGACGCTAATCACTCACGAGGCTGTGGTGGCGGGCACGAGCAGCGCGGTGGCCACGGCGGCGATGCCTTCGCCCCGGCCGGTGAGCCCCAGGCCGTCGCTGGTAGTTCCGGACACGCTGACCGGGCCGCCGACGGCATCGGAAAGCACGTCCTGGGCTTCCGAACGCCGTGAGCCGATCTTGGGCGCGTTGCCGATGACCTGCACCACGGCGTTGCCGACGCGCCATCCTGCCTGCTCGATGCGGGCGCGGACCTCGGCGAGCAGCACGGCCCCGTGCGCGCCGGACCACTTCGGATCACCGGTGCCGAACACGGCGCCCACATCACCGAGCCCCGCCGCCGAGAGCAGCGCATCACACAGCGCGTGCGCCGCGACATCGCCGTCGGAGTGACCTGCGCACCCATCGACGTCGTCCCAGCGAAGCCCGGCGACCCAGCACTCGCGGCCTGCTTCGACCGGGTGGACGTCGACGCCTTGTCCGACGCGGGGGATCACCGTTGCTCGGCTTCCGCCAGGACCGCCTCGGCGACCGCGAGATCGAACACCGTGGTGATTTTCATGGCGTGATGATGCCCTGCCACGGTCTGTACCCGCCCGCCGAGCCGTTCGACGAGGCCGGCGTCGTCGGTCGTGGCGTCGACACTTGCGGCGTACGCGGCGCGTAACACGGCTTCTGTGAAGCCTTGTGGCGTCTGCACCGCCCGAAGCGAGGTGCGGTCCTGGGTGGCCGTGATGACCCCAGCGGCGTCGACGACTTTGATGGTGTCGGTGACGGGTAGCACTGGCACCGCGGCTTGCGCGCCGCCTGCTATCGCGTCGACAACCCCGTGAACCACTTCGGGCGGGGTGAACGCCCGTGCGGCGTCATGCACCAGCAAGACATCACAGGAGCCGGCTTCGACAGCGTCCAGCGCGCGCCGAACCGACGACGTTCGATCGGAACCACCTGCGACAACACGGCACGAATCACCGAACGGGCGCACCACGGCGGTGAACTCTTCGACGTGATCGGGCGGCGCGGCCACTACAACCTGGTCGACCCGGCCCGACGCGAACAGCCCTTGCAACGCATGCGCCAACAAGGGGACGCCTCTGACCGGGACGAGTGCCTTAGGCATCGCCAGCCCAAGACGCTCTCCCCGGCCCGCGGCAGGAACCAGTGCGACAACCTTCGGTCGAACCGGCTTGTCGCGGCCTGAATCAGGCAAGCGGCGTTATCCGTCGATCCCCGGGGCGATCGCGGCGGCACCGACACCAACCGGCTCGCCATTCCCCGTTTCCGTACCGGGCTCGATCGCTGTTTCGAGCACCTCGTCGAGCAGCGTCTCCGCCTTGCCCTCGTCGGTGCCCTCCGCGAGCGCGAGCTCGCTCACGAGTATCTGCCGAGCCTTGGCCAACATCCGCTTCTCACCTGCGGAAAGGCCACGGTCCTTCTCTCGCCGCCAGAGGTCGCGCACCACTTCGGCCACCTTGTTCACATCGCCGGAGGCGAGCTTCTCGAGGTTGGCCTTGTACCGACGGGACCAGTTCGTTGGTTCCTCGGTGTGGGGGGCGCGCAGTACATCGAAAACGCGATTCAGGCCGTCCTGGCCGACCACGTCACGGACCCCGACGATCTCAGCATTGTCCGCAGGAACGCGGACGGTGAGATCACCTTGCGCGACCTTGAGGACGAGGTACTTCTTTTCCTCGCCCTTGATCACGCGGGTCTCGATTGCTTCGATGAGTGCGGCACCGTGGTGCGGGTAGACGACGGTCTCTCCGACCTTGAAAACCATGTGTCCTCTGCCCCTTTCGCTGCGTTCATGCTAGCACGCGGCGTGAAGGCGCCCACAGGCCCCCCGATCTGTCGTCGCAGGTCAGCGGCCTGATCGCGGAGCATCGGGGGTTGACAAGCGCGCATGATCCATGCTCACGCAGGTCCTAGGCCCGGTCCGGGCCAGGCCGCAGGCCGTCCACTGAGGACCCGCGAGAGCTTCGCAGGCACGGCGTCGCACGGGTGATTACCGCGGGCGCGGACCTCATCGCGCGGTGTCTCCGCCGCGCGTGCCGGTGAGGCCGCAGCGTAGGCGATGGGGTGGTCACCCGTCGACCCCCGCCGATCGCGCGCTAGGCTTCGCGGGGCACGTTTCCGGCACAGGAAGGACACCGGCGCAGTGGGGCAGCAAACACGTCGCACGTTCAGTAGGCGGCGCCCGTTGGGAATGGTGGCGTCAACTGTGCTGGCTGTGGGGGTCGCAGCCGTGGTCGCAGGATGCAGCGCCGGCCAGATTACCCAGACCGACGCTCACCTCGCCGCGGTCAACGGCGACCGGGGCAGCGTTGGGCCGTTGCGGATCAGCAACGCCGAGCTCGCGTTCCCCGAGGGCGAGGCGCGGCATTGGGCAGCGGGCTCCGATGTACCGCTCAGCATGAGCATCGCCAACAACGGCAGTGCGGGCGACGAGCTTCAGTCGATCACGTCCGCGGTGTCGGACGACATCAGCATCGAGGGCGACAAGGTCATCGCCCCACGCAAGGCGCTGACCGTCGGCGGCAGCCGGGCGGTTTCCCTCGGCGAAGAAGACGCCGAGACCGGTGGCGGTGAGCTCGGCAACGCCACGGTCGTGCTGCGGAGCATCAAGCAGGACCTCTTCCCCGGCCAGACCGTGACCGTGACGGTGACCTTCCGCGACGCGGGCCCGGTCGAGATGCGCGTGCCCATCGGGGCTCCGACGTATTCCCGGACCGCGGAAGCCCCGGCCGAAGAAGCCGCACACTAACCGCCTCCAGCCGACTAGCCCGCGCGCCTGGAGCGCGGACACGTACGCAGGTTGTCGTACGCCGAGATCAGCGCCTGGACGGACGATCGGGCGGCCGTGACGACCGACGATGAGTAGCACCGAAGCTGAATCAGCAGAGGAGCGAAAATCGTGAACCAGAAGTCGTCGACCCAGCGACCACGTCGGCTCAGCGCACGCTCGCGCAAGGTCTTCCTCGTCACGCACATCCTGTCCGCGGCGATGTGGATCGGCGTCGACGTGGCGCTGGGGATCCTCGTCATCACGGCACTGCTCACCGACGACGCCCAGGTGGCAGGCTCGGTCCTGCAGGCGCTCGAGCTCTTCGCGATCTGGCCGATGTTCGGCGCGAGCATCGTGTGCTTGGCGAGCGGTTTGGTGCTGGGGCTGGGGAGCAAATACGGCCTCTTCCGGTACTGGTGGGTCGTCGTCGAGTTCGCGTTCAACGTCGCGATGTCCGTGATGATCGTGTCCTCGCTGCGTCCCGGCATCGGCGGAGCGGCGGAAGTCGGTAGGCAGCTGGCGGCGGGCAACCTCGCGGTCGACCTCCCGGTGGAGCTGTTGGCCCCGGTGTTCGTGGCGCCGACCATGCTGCTGATCGCCGCCATCCTCTCGGTGTTCAAGCCGTGGGGCCGGGTCGGCGGCCGCCGCTCTACGCCCCGTGACGTAGTCCAACAGCCGCTCCGCGACGGACGTGCGGTTCGAGCGCTGAGTGGAGTCTGATCGGCATGAGCAACCCAGTCGAAACCACCGCGCTGACCAAGCGCTACGGCGCCATCACCGCGGTCGACGAGCTGAACCTGACCGTCCGCGGGGGCGAGGTGTACGGCTTCCTCGGACCGAACGGCGCGGGCAAGACGACCACCCTGCGCATGCTTCTCGGGCTGGTGAAGCCCACCTCGGGGAGCATGCGCATGTTCGGCGAGGCACCGGGCGCCGGTTACCTCGACCGGGTCGGCGCGCTGATCGAAGGGCCCGCGTTCTACCCGTACCTCTCCGGCCGCGACAACCTTCGCGCGATGGCCGACCACGCTGGTGTCAGCCGGGCCAGGGTGGACGAGGTGCTGGCGACGGTCGAGCTGACGCAGCGTTCGGCGAATCGCTACCGGACGTATTCGCTCGGCATGAAGCAGCGGCTGGGGCTCGCGGCGGCGATGCTCAAGGAGCCCGAACTCCTCATCCTCGATGAGCCGACCAACGGGCTCGACCCTGCCGGGATGGCCGATATGCGCCTCACCATCCGGAAGCTGGCCGCGGACGGCTGCACCGTGCTGCTGTCCAGCCACCTGCTCGCCGAGGTCGAGCAGATCTGCGACCGGGTCGGCGTGATCAGCGGCGGCAGGCTGGTCGCCGAGGCGTCGGTGACCGAACTTCGCTCCGGCGGGACGCTGCGAGTGGTCGCGGATCCGATTGACACCGCGCGAGCATGCCTGTCCTCGCTGCTCGGCGAAGGGCGGGTGCTCGGCGCGGGCGACGCGCTCGACATCGACGTCGAGCAGGCTCAGGCCGCCCAGATCAATGCCGAGCTCGTCGGCTCCGGGGTGTCGGTGAGCGAGCTGCGCTGGCGCGAACCAGATCTCGAACAGACGTTTCTCGAACTGACAAGTGTCATTCATAAGTCGGGCTACGCACAACAGGCACGCACGTCGCCATCAGCCGTGATCTCGCCCCGATCGCTCAGGCGGGCCTCCGGCCCACCATCGCTGGATCGGGCTGTGAATAGCCCTCCAGGAGGTGGCTCTGATGCTGGGTGATGTCCGCGCCGAGCTGTTCAAGCAGGCCCGCAGGCCGGCCGGGTGGTTGCTGCTGGCCACGGCCGTCGTGCTGACGCTGACCTTCGCCTACGTGATCCCGTACGCCGCGTATGCCGGTACCACCTCGGCTCGAATCGCCGGCGACCGTGGTCTTGCGGCGATGCTGCCGGGCGCGTTCGCCGGTAACGCCATCGGCGGGCTGCCGATCTTCGCGCGGGGGCCTTCGCGGTGGAGTGTGTACCGCGCGAAACTGATCACGGTGGGCGTCGCTGGGGATCGTGCTCGCCGTCGCCCTGCGCTCGGTGTCGTTGCCGATCGGCCTCGGCCTGGTCTGGCTGCTCGCGGTGCAGACCCTGCTCGCCGCGATCGCAGCGCCGTTGCTCGACTGGATCGCCGAGATGCAGAAGGGGCTGCCGGGACCGAACGCGGGTTCACTGGTCGCCGCAATGGGTGCGAATCAGCAAACCCCGGGTGTCGAGCAGCTTGTCGGCTCGGGTCAGGCCACCATGGTGATCGCGGCCTATCTGGTGGCATTCTGTGCCATCGGTGGCTGGCTGCTGCACCGCAGGGATATCACGTGAGGCCGGAACGACGATGAAGATCTCGAGATCGCGGCTCGGCGACATCACGCTCGTCGCCTTGTTGGTGGTGGTCGGTGTCATCGGGACGGTGATTACTGGCCTGAGTACCGACGTCGACCGGCCGGTGGACGCCGTGGCGCTGGCGCTCGTGGTTGGCAACTCGCTGCTGATGCTCATCCGGCGCCAATGGCCGCTGCCCACCCTCGCCGCGGTGACCGTGCCGACCCGGACCTGACGCACACCAAGATCATCGTCCTGACTACGTTCGAGCATGACGAGTACGTCTTCGATGCCCTCCGGCACGGGGCGAGCGGGTTCCTGCTCAAGGACACCAAACCCGGGGAGCTGCTCCGGGCGATCCGGCTGGTCGCCGAGGGTGAAGCGCTGCTGTCGCCTTCGGTGACGCGGAAACTGATCAGCGAGTTCGCCACGGCATCGGCGAGGCCGGTGCGGCCGCATCCGCAGCTTGACGCGCTCACCGAGCGGGAGCGCGAGATCATCGGCTTGGTTGGCGAGGGATTGAGCAACGAGGAGATCGCCGAGCGGCTCTACATCAGCCCCGCGACGGCGCGCACCCACGTCAGCAGGGCCATGACCAAGCTCGGCGCGCGGGACAGGGCGCAGCTGGCCGTCTTCGCGTTCCAATCGGGGCTGACCAGCTAATCCGCATCCGTGTGAGGAGTAACACCCGCGGTTTCGGGGAAGAACCCCGGGGGGTCGCGCGTTGAACTTATGTTCGCCTGATTAAACGAGTGCCGCATTCCCACGGCCGATCCAGCGAGCCAACACGCCGTGAAAGGAGGCGGTACCTGATGAACCGAGAGATGACCGACTGGCGCGAAGGGGCCGCCTGCCGCGACGAGGATCCGGAGCTGTTCTTCCCGGTATCCGATGTCGGGCCGGGCGCCCGGCAGGCCGAGGAAGCCAAGAACGTGTGTGCACGCTGTCCGGTGCGGGCCGCGTGTCTGCGCTACGCGTTGGACAACCAGCTCGACCACGGGATCTTCGGCGGCACGACCGAGCGTGAGCGCCGGGACCTGCTGCGCCGGTCCCGTGACGCGGCTACGGCTGCCTGAGTAGCGACACGTTCAATGGAGTGAGAGGCCCTTTCGGTCCGTCCAGCGGACTGAAGGCGTCTTTCAGCTTTCCTGGACCAGGTCGGCGCGCAGGGCGTCGATGGCCTTGTGCAGGTTGGGCCTGGTAGCGGGACCGGTCCAGAGTTCCTCGTCGCGGCCGGCGCCGATGAGGCAGCTGAAGTAGTCGCCCCGATCGGTGACCTTGATGCCGACCGGATTGCGGAACCGTCGGCGGTGGCCGCCGTCGTAGGTGTGCATGGTGATGTCGATGGTCTGGATCGCCGGTAGCCGGTCGATCTCGCGCAACTGCTTGATGGTGCGGTTCGGCACGCCCGACATCACCGATTCCCGCTCCTGGCGAACCTTCGCCAGGTTGAGGGTCACCAGCTCGCCCTGCGCGGGCAGGAGCTCGGGAAGCTCGCCGAACACGGCGTCGAGCAGCTCGTCCTGGCGGATCTCCCGGAAGTAGATCTCGTCATCACGCGCCACCGCGACTACGCCCATCGCGCTGGTCAGGGCCGACAGCACGGTGACCACCTTGCCTTCGACGCTGCAGTACGCGACGTAGTCCATCGAGGGCTTGCACAGCGGGATCAGCCAGTCGACCAGTCCTGCCTTCGGCCTGCCGTCCCGATCGAGCAACCCGGCCTGCTTCAGCTCGGCGTCGAGTTCGTCGGCCTTCTGCTTGGCGTAGTCGGGATGCATCGCCATGGGCTCCGGCCGGAGCACAGGATGCAGTTGGCCGAGCTTCTCGCGCTCCGCTGCGCTCGCCAGCGCCGATCGTGACGCGGTGATGATCTGTCCTGTCACCCCAGCGCTTCCTTCTCTACTTGTCGAGAGTCGAGTCGTCCCGCTCGTATTCGGCCTTGCCGATCACCGGCGGAACCACGGAGTTGCCGGTGGTCTCGTCGTAGAGCCGCTCGCCGTATTCGTCGACCTCGACCTGCAGCCCGGTGTCCAGCTCCTCCTTGAGGAAGTACTTGTCCTTGTGTTCCTTGTCGTCGTCGCCCTGACCACGGGCCGCTCCGGCGCCGCCGCCCATCATGCCCGAGCCGCCGCGGCCACCGGCGAGACCACCCTTTGCCGCCTGTGCTGCCGCCGCGCCGCCAGGGCCGCTGCCCGGCGCGCCGACGCCGGAGCCCTTGCCGGGCGCGGGCATCGCGCTGCCTGCCTTGGCGCCGGCACCGGGTGCGGCGCCGCCTGCCTTCGGGCCTGCGACGCCGGCGCCGCCTTTGCCGGTGAGCCGTTGGCCGGCGAACTTCTCCGCCGCCCGAGAGCCTGGCGCCCCTGGCGAGCGTGATCCACCACGACGTGCCGTCGCGGCGCCGCCTGCCGGAGTTCCGCCGATCGGCATTGCGCCACCGATCGGGAGACCGCCTGGCCGCGGCGCGGGGTTCGCGCCGCCGGGTCCGGTCGGGGCGCCACCGGGCGCGTTGGGGTTCGCCACGCCGCTGGAACCGCCGGGAGCCAAGGGGCTGCCGGAACCACCGGCGGGACCGCCGCCGGACTGGCCGACCGAGGGTGCGCCTCCGTAGGGCCCGGCGGAAGCTCCGGTGCCCGCTGATGAACCCGCCGCCGCTGCCGACGTCACGCCGGGTATCTGCGTGGCGCGATGGACGGAGTCGCTGTCCTTCGGCGTCGCGATGGTGACCTCGCCGCCAACATCGCGGGCCTCCGGATACGACGTCGGCAGATCTCCTTGCATCGACATGGTGCCGCTGCCATAGGCGTTGTAGGTGTCGACGTTGTGCTGCAACACCCGCTGCCGCTGCTCCATCGCCTGCTCGTAGGACACCTGGTTGGTGACAGCATCGCCGCCACGGCCGGACACGACGAGCATGGCTTGATCGAACGCGCTCGGCTCGGTCGGCGCGGGCGGCGGCTTCTGCACCGAGTTCGACGCGTCGTGCCACATCTGCGACTGCGCCTCGGTGACCGAGTAGCTGGCGTCGACCAGCGCCGCCGACTCCTGCATGACCTGCATGATGGGTTTGGTCGACTCCGCCGCCGCGTCGCCGGTGCCACCCTGGACGGCTTCCCGCATCAACTCGGTGATCTCGCCCAGTTCGGACGCGAGGTCCTCATAGTCGGTAGCCGCGCTCTTCAACTCGCCCGCGAGTTGCTGCACGTTCTCGGTGCCTTCACCGGCTTTGTACAGCTCGTAGGCGGTCTCACCATCGATGAACAAGCCGAACATCACTGCGCCCCCTTCAACGTCGCCAGCATCTGCTCCGCTGCCGCTTTCGCCTCAGATAC
>WHSS01000058.1 GCA_009379975.1 Actinophytocola sp. | reverse complement strand
CTCGGTAATCGTCAGCGGCTCTTCGTCTTCCGGGTGCTTCTTACGATACGAAGCGACCCAATTTCCAAGGGTGCCGGCATTCAAACCTAACTCTCTCGCGACCTCGGCTATAGGCCGAGGACCGTCCAGCACCATCTTGACTGCCTCGTCCCGATACTCGGGCGAGAACTTCTTACGATTCTTCGACACGTTCCCTCACTTTCCGAAATGGACCTTAGTAGATCCACTGTCCGGAAGATCAGGGGCACCTCACCTTCCAGTAGAGATCGATACGATCGGCGTCGAAGTCCGGGTTGATGGTCGCGAGTCCGTCGACCCCGCTCGCGGCCGCGGCCTCGTCGAGCTTCCTTGCGGCCTCCATCAGAGGAGCTTGAGCCATTGCCTCCTCCGAGATGTCCTCACCAGTTGCGCCGGTATCCTCCTCTCGCGGAGGGATTGGTACATCCGGGCCTTGCACCAGCATGAGTCCGCCGATGGCTGTCGTGCCCGTGGTGCCTTCCTGGTCCGCAGCAGCGTCGGCGCCTGCCATGAGTGCCACCACCAACAGTCCGACCGCGAAGGCCGCCCCCACGCTCGGTCGTTGCCGCACATACATCTGGCATCCTCCCCGTAATCACCTATGCGAGGTACTCCATAGGCTGACGGCTTAATCCGGTCGTGTACTCTGCTTACCATTAGTGACGACTCGAGCGCAAGACGTTGCTGGGCTATCTTGCGGTCGACCGCCGGAGATGGCTCCGGTTCGCACCTCACGTGAGCCGTTATGAGCCCAGGTGCAGGCGAGTGTCCATGTTGAGCTTGACTTCGCCGTAGGGCAGGACGTGCGTCCAGAACAGAGGTGTCAACCCCCGCCGGTCCTCCGGGTGAGCACGTCGGCCCATTCGGGTTCGGCGAGTAGATCCTGGATCATCCAGGGTGTTCACGTCGACGAAGGCGCCCTGGAGGATCCGCAGGCAGAGCACGCTCATCTCCTGCTCGTCGCGGCGGTTGCTGGCCAGGTCACCGCCCTTGCCGTAGAAGATGCCCGCGTTGGCGCGGTTCCAGGACTCGACGACGTTCAGGCCCTCGTTGATCTCCCGCTGCAGCGCGCGGCTGCGCAGGTAGCGGGCCCTTGATCGTGCGGCCCGACCAGTCGTAGAACGCCAGCTCGCCCGCCGACACACCGACCTGGCGGGCCACGTACTCCACCGCGGCGTCCGGGATCTCGCCCCGGCCGCGCGGCAACCGGCCTCGCTCGGTGTAGAAGCGCAGCAACAACGCGAACCCCAACCGCGTCGCGCCACGCTTGCCGGCCACCAGCGCCAGCTCGTCCTCGACCAGCGTCCACCGGTCAATCAGCTCGTCTTGATCCAGCTCCCGCGCCACGCGCGGAACCTACCCCCGCCGATCAACCCGCCCCTGACGAGGGCCGACCCGCTCGTCTGCACCTGGTGACACGACCCTTACCTGCACCCCGAACTGGTCGCCGCGGGCAAGTTCGGGAAGATCCTCGAACAATTCGAAGCAATCTCACCCGCGGGCCATCTCCTGCGTGTCCAACCCGCGTTCCTCCAGTTCTCCTCGCGCGATAGCCACGGCTATCCGTCCGGGCCGCGGCGAGCTGACACGCCGGCGCCGGGGGTTACCACCGTGCCGGGATCTCAGGCGATCCGGACGCCGCGCGGCAGTTTGCGGACAGGCGTCCGGAGCCGACGGATCGTCAGCGCGACCGCGCCCGCACCGAGGAGCACGTCGAAGACCAGCCCGTACGGCCAGACCGGACCCGGTTGCTGCTCCGGTGTCGGTTCCGGGGGCACTGTGTCGAACCTGGGTTCGGCCCGGTGGTCGCTCGGGTCGCGGGCCTCGCGCACGGCATGGCCGATCTCGCCGAGCGGGTCGAGAGGCTCCGCGAGCCGCGCGCCGCTACGGGGGTCGAACCTGGGCTGGGTGCTCGGGGCGGCGTCGGCCAGGATCACGAACGGGTTGGGCGCGAGCAGCCACCACACCTTCTCCGGGCGAACGTCGCTGACCTGGTACGTCTGGGTCTCCCAGCGATCTGGTTCTCCTTGTCGCCCGGGCGGGGTTGGGGGCGCGGGCGGGGGGAACCGGCCGTCCGGGTCGATGAACTCCTCCTCTGGAGGCGGGCCGTCCCACACCGGGAACCGTTCGGTCACCGACCTCGTCTCTGCCGTCAGCGGCAGCGTGAGCGCGAACGCGATGACGGTGCCGACGGCGAGTGCGAAGACCGCCATGTACGACAGCACCGCCGAGGTCGTGCTCCGCGCGAGCAACGCCGACAGGCACTGCGCAACCGCACACACGACTCCCAGCAACAACGCGACGACGAGCATCGTCACCACGACACGGCCGAGGCCGACACCGCCCTCGATCACGGACCACACCACGAGCGGCACGGTCGTGGCGAGGAAGACGAGCGCGGTCAGCCAGGCGGCCAGCAGCTTCCCGAGCGCGATCTCCGTCGGCGTGAGCAGCGTGACCTGCAGCGTCGCGAGGACCCCACGCTCGCGGTCGCCGTTGACCGACTGGGCGGTGAGAGCGGGCACGACGAGCAGGGCGAGTCCGAGCACGAAGAGCATGAGCCCGCCGAACATCGGCGTGCCGATCGGCGGCGGGGGCGGGATGTCCACCTGGCCGGGCCCACCCATGTAATACGCCGGAAAGGTCGGGCGAGCCGCAGCAAGCGCCCAGCGAAGCAACGAGGTGAACACGAGCAGCACGACGAACCAGGCACCGAGCAGCCACCGCCACCGCCCGGTCCGCAACCGGATCCGGAACTCGTGCATCGCGACCGTCGCGATGCCGCGCCACGACATCCGCGGAACCCGCGGCTCCGGGTCCCCACCCCGCTCGATAACCTGCTGCGCCGCAGTGCTCATCGCCGGTCCTCCGTCATCTCCAGGTAGGCCGCCTCGAGCGTCCCCGCCGCGGGCGCGCACGCCACGATCGGCACACCGTCGCGCACCAGCGCCGCCACCAGCTCCGCCGCCTCCTCATCGCCCGCGAGCATCACCTCGACGCCGGCAAGGCCGGGCTCGCCGGTGATCACCGCGCCCAAGCCGGCCAGACTCGACAGCAGCAACTCTTGGTCGAGCGCGCGAAGCCGCCACGGCCTGCGCTGTGTCGGGCGCAGATCGGCGAGGTGGTGCTCGTCCACCGTGCGCCCGCCGTCGACGAACACCACACGATCGGCGGTCTCCTCCAGCTCGGCCAGCACGTGGCTGGACACCAGGACCGCGCGACCCTCGGCGGCGAGCCCCCGCAGGATGCCGCGCAGCTCGATCCGGCTCCGCGGGTCGAGGCCGGCAGCGGGCTCGTCAAGCAGCAGCACTGCCGGGTCGTGCACCAGCGCCCGGGCGAGACCGAGTCGCTGTTTCTGCCCGCGCGAGAGCACGTGGACGGGCCGGTCGGCGAACTGTGCGAGGTGGACCAGCGCGAGCAGCTCCCGGGCCCGGACGGTGTGCCGGGCGCGCGGCAGGCGATACGCCGCGGCGACGAACTCCAGCACCTCGCGGGCGGTGAGCGTGTCGTAGGTCCCGAACGCGTCAGGCATCCACCCGATCCGGGCCCGCACCTCCCGCGGCTCGCGCACCGGATCGTAACCGGCCACACGGATCTGTCCCGCGTCCGGCGTGAGCAGCGTCGCCAGCACCAGCAGCAGCGTCGTCTTACCAGCCCCGTTGGGCCCGACCAGCGCCGTCACACATCCCGCCGGCGCGGCCAGCCCGATGTCGTCCACGGCGACGACGTCCCCGAACGTGCGCCGCACGTTCGCCGCGACAATCCCGCCCTGCGGCGCGGACGCACCACCCGCAGCCACGAGCACCTCGGTCTCCGCCATAGCCACGCCTCCCCTCGAGCTCGCCTCCACAGGCGTTGCCAATGACCACCCCTGGTGCGGGGAGCCTACCTGTGCCCGGTCACATTACGTGCGCGACCAGCACGTCCAGTTCTTCGAGCTGGCCGAAGGACGTGTTCGCTGTCCCGCCCAGTCATTTCGAGCGATCGACAGCCCGTCGGTGTGCACGGATGCGGCTACCGGCTACGCGGGCCAGGAGCAGCGTGCCGGCGGCGGCCACCGCGATCAGGGCCCAGACTGCCTCTGCCGACACCGTTCCGGCCTCCTCGTCGGCTGTTTGGCCGGACGGCGCGACGTCGTGCCGGTGCCCGGTCTCACCGGGTGAACCGCCTGCCTGTCGGTCGGCCTGATCCGCGAGGTCGGGCGAGGAGATGAGGCCCCACTGGTGCTGGTCCGCGTGGCCTACTACCGGCGGCGGCAGCGGGCGTGCGGCAAGTCCACCGGGCACGGTGAGCGTCCCGATCAGGTACTCGTCGAATAGTCCCTGCATGGCGTACAGCTGCCAGGTTCCGCGCTGGGGAACTGCGAGGGTGGCGGCATAGTGCGAGGGCTGGCCGAGCGGGACTCCCTCGAACGTGTGGGTCGTCCCGTCCTCGGCGACGATCTTGAGTCCGGTGTCTGCGAGGTCTCCCTCGTACGGGTGGGCAGCGTGCTGCATCACCCAATACCCGACGGTGTAGGTCTGGTTCGGCTCGATCCGATCGGGCAGCGGGTCGAGCACGGTCGCGTACGCGGCGGGAGTGGCGAGCAGCGCCCACGCCAGGACGATCACGACAGCGAACACGGGTTTCGCGGCATGCATGGCTAACCTCCCAGCAGGACTACACCAGTCGACCGGCCGAGGTTCCCTGCGCATACCTCTTGCGAGTCTGGGAACCAGCGGCGAGCCTGCGGTGTAGGAAATGGTGGACGGCGAGCAGTGAGGAGAACGGCACGGACGACGCCGAGGCGGTGGCGCGGGCCTGCGGGGGCGACCGGGATGCCTACGGGGTACTCGTCGCTCGGTACACCGCTGACGCGCACCGCACCGCGTTCCTGCTCGGCGCGGGCGATGACGCCGACGATGTGGTGCAGGAGGCGTTCGTGAAGGCGTTCCGCGGCCTGCGCCGGTTCCGGGCGGGCGCGGCGTTCCGGCCGTGGCTGCTGCGGATCGTGGCAAACGAGACCCGCAACCTGCAGCGGTCCCGGCGCCGGCGGAGCGCCGCGACGGACCGGCTGGCGCAGACCCTGCCCGACGCGGTGGACCCGGATGGTCCCGAGTCGCGGCTACTGACCGCCGAAGCCCGGGCCGCGCTGCTGGCCGCGGTGCACGCACTGCCGGATCGGGACCGGCGCGTGGTGGCCTGCCGCTATTTCCTCGACCTGTCGGAAGCCGAGACAGCGCAGGTGCTTGGCTGGCGGCGCGGCACCGTGAAGTCACGGCTGTCGCGGGCGCTAGTCAAGCTCCGGCCCGCCCTGACGACAGCCGCGCACCAGGAGGCCCGGCATGGCTGACCGTGTAAACCTTGAGGCCGCGCTGCACGACCTGGGGCAAAGTCTCGACGTGCCACCCCCACCCGACGTCACCGCCTCGGTGTGCGCACGCCTCAACCACGCACCAGCACGGCACCGGCCGGGACTGCTGTTGCGCGCCGCGATCGCGGCCGTCGCGGTCATCACCGCAGCCGGTGTCGTCGTGGCCGCCTCACCGACCGTGCGCGCCGGCCTCACCGACCTGCTCAACCTCGGCGGTGTGCAGGTCCGGCAATCCCCTGGCCCCCCGCCGCAACCAAGCCCGCAGCTGCCCGGTACCCGGTCCGTCACGCTCGACGAGGCACGCTCGCTGGCCGGCTTCCCGGTTCGCGTACCGGCCACGCTCGGCCCGCCCGATGCGGTGCGGGTCAGCGACGGGTCACCACCGCGCATCGTCTCGCTCATCTACCGGCCCGGTGCCGGGCGTCCCGAGCCGGCCACCGATCGGGTCGCGGCGCGGCTCGACCAGTTCGCCGGGCCTCCCGCCCCGGTCTTCGAGAAGTTCGCCGCCGAAGAAGACGTGCGACACCTCGTGATCGACGGGCAACCCGCCCTGTGGGTCCGCGGCCCGCACCCGGTCGTCTACGTCGACCGCACCGGCCAGTGGCGCACCGAGTCCGCGCGGCTGGCCGCCAACACCCTGATCTGGCAGGCCGACGACGTCACCCTTCGCCTCGAAGGACACTTCACCAAGACCGAAGCCCTCGCCGTCGCCCAAACGACGCGATGAGCACGGCCGCCTATCGGCCTGTGGCTATTCGATGCGTTGGACCATCGGCAGGCCGGGCCGGGTGAGCAGACCGGCGCCGGCAACGGCGACGAGTGGTACGACGAGGACCACGACTGCGAGTAGGGTCCATGGGATGTCGATGATGTGACCGCCTGGCGAGGTGCGGTCAGCGGCCAGGTGAAAGCGAGGCCGGGCACCGCACCGATGGCGACGCCAAGGAGTGCGCCCAGGAACCCGACGAGCCCCGCTTGGGCCATGGCCTGCCGTCGACGCATCCACGGGGAGGCGCCCACCGCGGCCAGCGAGGCGAGGTCCGGCCGGGCGTCGTCGAGGGCCAGCGCGGTGCCGGTCGCGGTGCCCACCAGGACGATCAACGCGCCGAGGCCGGCCAGGATCCACCAGATCGGCGCGTAGGACCCGACGAACCCGCGCTCGACGTAGACGTCCGCCCCCTGGCGCGAGCCCCTGGACCAGCTCGTCGACCCTGGCCTGTTGCTCCTCCCTGATCTCGGGTTCACCAGGCGGAACCACGATCTTGTGCGGCGCAACGGTGGGACCGAGGTGCTCGGCAGTCGACCGCGTCGCCACCAGCCCCGCTACCAGACGCATGAACTCACCCTCGTACACCGCAAGCTCCGGGAGGGCAGCACCCGGCACATTGGTGTCAGTGAGGTTGGAGGCGTCGGCGGGTCGGTGACCGTCCCGGTCTACACGCGCGCCATGCCGTCGGCGGTGAGTGTGGTCTGGTCTGGTCTGGTCTGGTCTGGTCTGGTCTGGTCTGGTCTGGTATGGTATGGGACCAGCACTCCGCCGCGCTCGAGTGTCTCCCGCTGGTCCACGGTCAGCCGACGGCCGCTCGATGCCGTCCGGGTCGGCGGCGAGCAGCGGGATGCCGGGCTGCCGACGTATGGCTGGTTCCACGCCCAGACGCACGGGTCGACCTCTGTGACGCCGTATCGCTCTGATGCGATGAAGGAGCGGGCCCTCCGCTCCTCGCGAGTCCCGAGTGCTTCGCGACAACGTTGGAGTGCGCGGCGAGCGCGGCGACGTCGTCGCGCCAGCGGGCGAGCTGATCGGCGCGCTCCCCCGCCGACCGGCCGGTGTACTTGCCCCGGGGGCCGAGGAGGCCGACGGGGGTGCCGTCAGTGGTTGAGGATGAACGTGGTCTCCGGGTACTCACGGACCACGGCGAGCGCTTCGGGGAATTGGTGGGCGTAGCACCACAGCTCGAACGTCAACGCTCGTTCGGCGACGGCCCAGAATCCTTGGAGGAATAACGGGTCGCGCAGCAGGTGCGGCATGCCGCAGAAGTCGCGCACGCCCGGGTCGGGGTGGTGAGAAGCGCTGCACCGGACACCCTCGCACCAGCGGGGTCACCTCCAGGTGCGCGTCCAGGACCCGGTCGGCGTCGGGCCGGCGCGGGTCGACGTGGACGACGATCGCGCCGAGTTCGGGCGCACCGTCCTGGCCGAACGGCAGCCCGGCGACCCAGCGTGTCTCCTGCACGGTGTCGAGGTACTCGTCGTACGGCCAGGCCGCTTCGACGTGCACCACCGTGCGGTAGTTCCGCGGCAGGTAGGGCTTGAGCACGTGGTGCGGGTGCCCGACGAAGCCTTGCGCCAGCGAGACGCCGCCGCCACAGCCGACTCGGGGGAGCATGATGCAGCCGACCTATAGACAAACAGCGCGCACCCAAGCGTTCGATCCTGCTGCAGCTCAGCACCCCAACCACCCGTACTAGGGGTGTTGGTAACGGTGCTGTCACCAGCCCCAACCGGGGGAAGGATCCCGGCGCGCGGTAGGACGGCTTGATCGTCGGCTGCGCGATCGAGTGCTGACCGCTGCTCAGGCGCGTCCAGTTGGCGATGGCTTCGGCTTGCCGGCGCGCTGCACGGCGCGGTACACGGTGGAGCGTGCGACGGAGAACAGTTCGGCGAGCTCGGCGCTGGTGTGCTTTCCCGCTCGCCAGAGCTCAACGAGGTGAGCCTCCTGGGCACGATTCAGCTTGGGCTGCTTGCCGCGCAGTCGGCCCTTTGCCTTGGCGACTTTCATGCCCTCCCTGGTCCGCATGCTGATCAGGTCCGACTCGAACTCAGCGATCATCCCGAGGACGTTGAATAGCAGCCTGCCGACCGGGTCGGTCGGGTCGTGGACCGAGCCGCCGATGTTAAGTTTCACGCCGGCCGCGGTCAGTTCCTCGACGATGTTGCGGGCGTCGGTCAGCGAGCGGGCGAGCCGGTCGAGCTTGGTGACCACGAGGGTGTCGCCTGATCGGCACGCCGCGAGCGCCTCGCGCAGGCCGGGCCGAGCGCGGTTGGTGCCAGTCAGGCCGTGGTCGACGTAGATCCGATTGGGCTTCACACCAAGCGCAGTCAGCGCGTCGCGCTGGGCGGTGAGGTCCTGTGCGTCGGTCGAGCAGCGGGCGTACCCGACGAGCATTTCGGCCATCCGATGAGTGTAGCGTTTAGGCTACCTGCACCGGGCATTATTGCGGGCGGGTCTTCTGGGAATGACCATTGGGCGGCAGCCCGCCGAACCGAGCAGTCGGGGAACCTGTGGCCCGGCGTCCCGTAGGCCGTTCCCCTTATGACGGGCTGTGCGGTTCCTTCCTGAAGGTGCCAGGTCGCGGTGCCGGTCCCGCTTCAGTGCCTAGCGTTTCGGCTAGGTCGGGGAGGGTCTTCGAATCGAGCGTCAGGGGCCGGGACTCGGCGAGGTCGCTCAGGCTGTTACCGCCGACCCGGAAGGCGAAGTGTTGCGGGTGTGTCGGGTAGAGCCCGAACTGGTAGCCGTACCGACCTCCGTAGAGGCCGTGGATCGGAGTGCTGTTGAGGAACACCACGAGCTCATCGCCGACGGCGAGGGCGACCTCGGCGGGCGAACCGATTACATAGGTTCCCTTACCGGGGAAGCCCAGTTCGCCAGCGGTGGCGGCGTCGAGGTCAACCTCAACTTGGCCCCCCGGCGCGATGAAAGTGAGGTCTTTGTCGGCATCGACGTCGGAAACCTTCGAACCGTAGACGGTGCTGACGTGCATCGTGACGTCCCGCATGACGAAGCTCGCGCTGGGCACGACCCCCGGTTCGTCGACCAGCGCGGGGTCCCAGAAGCTGCCGTCGTCGGAGTTGAAGCGTGGCCGGCTGATCGCCACGACGGTGCCCCGGGCGATCGCACGGCTTTGTCGCGCGAGCGCATCGACGTCGGAAATCCCTTCGTAGGACGCATCAATCGTGAAACCTCGGCCCTGATAGGGCATGTCCGACAGGCTCGGGACCTGGATCTTGTCGTACGCATCCGTGTGGCTGACCCCGAAGCGGCCCTTGATGAGGGCCGGCCAGCGATCGTCAAGGCCACGCAACTCGGGGCGCTGACCCGCCGGCTGTTCTGCATTCGTTGGCCGCTGGTCGTCTGCTGCCTCACTCGGCGACGCTGGGGACCCGCCGGAGCATCCTGCCGCGAAAGCCAGCACGCACAGGCTTAAGATCGCCATTGTTCGCGGATGACGTTTCATAGCTTCTCCTCAGCAACTGAGGTGGGTTCGCCGGTACGGGTTGCAGGCGTGCTGGATTTCGTGGGCGACCGGGAAGCGTTTCGACGTGGTGCCCCGATCGGTGGTTCCCGACACCGTGTGCTGGTGGCTGTGGTCCTCGTGACCGGGTGGTACGTGGTGGGAGATCATCTGGATGTGGCCAAGCTCCTCCATCCACACGCTCCACGCGTCTTGTTGGTTGCTGCCCGGTGTGCCTGTCCCGGTGTACCAGGTTGGACTCCCCGGAAGGGAGCTCATGTTGTGTCGTAGCGCCAACGTGGTGAAGCTGTAGACGTGGTCGAAGACGTCCTCCTGGGGAGTTCGCGCAAGTCCAATAACCCTGTCTGGCATGTCGAGCATGTTCACGTCACTGCCCGTGGCCGAGTCGAAATGCACGTGCCAGGGGCTATCCGGGTTAGTCGTGTTTTGCCAGGTCGATGCGGCTGTACGGAACCGGGCTCGCTCACCAGAGTGATGATCGGCGGCGATGGTCGACCCCCAGCGATACAGGGTATGACTGTCATTGAAGTGCGCCAGGCAGAGTGGATCGCTGCCGTGGACGAGGTTGTTCTGGCAGTTCGGCGGGTCATCGTGCGCGGAGGCCGCCGGTCCTCCGACAACGCTGAGCGCGACCAGCAGGCCGACTGTCGTTGCGACCGTGCCGCGATTGAGCAACTCGGCATGACGTCCACCCCGTTCCGTCACTGCCCGAACATGTGGTCCAGAACGTTATGTCCCTGAACAAGGGGATGCAACCGCCAATCGGGCGAGGTGACGCAACGCTGCGTATTCGCCTCGGATCGGAGTTAAGGGGCAGAGTGCCAACCGCGCCGCTCATGTCAGGTAGACGGGGGTGACAGCGACTGGGGTTGCATGGCAGTACGAGACGGCTGTTGTGGATCCGGGTAACCAGAACGAACCCCGCGTTTCACAAGGGGATCGGCTACCGGTCCTCGTGGGAGCCACTGAGCGCCACCGAGGCACCCAGGGCAATCATTGAGGCGCCACCGGCTCGCCCGGCGAGCACAAGTCGGCGCGGGCGGTCGGCGAACCAGGCGCGGGCCGCGCCGGCGGCCATGCCCCAGGCGCTGTCGGTGACCAGCCCGATCATGACCGGAACCACGGCCAGAAGGAGCATCTGCGCGGGCACGCTCCCAGCGGAGCGGTCGACGAACTGGGGCAGGATCGCGGCCAGGATGATGAAGGCCTTCGGATTGGTCACTCCGACCAGCACACCGGTGCGGACCGCGGCCCAGCGCGATCGTTGTCGCACTGTCCTGCGCCAAATTGATCCGAGGCGCCACCGAGCGGCTGACCTGCGGTGCCTCGGATCGGGTGGCATCCGATCTTGCGGAACGGAACGGAACGGGCCGGTTGCCATCGCAACTGAGGTAACTCGTCTTCTCGCGGTCGGATCGAAGGTCAGGCGCGGCGGTCAACGCGGTGGCTACGGTGCTGGGCGGATCGTCGGTGGTGTCCATCGGAAGGTGCGGGTCATGCTGGCGACGCCGAGGCGGGCGGGCGTGGCCGCGATGAACGCGGCGCGCAGGCCGATCACGGCGGGATGCTGGGCTTGAGCCATGCGGCTCATCTGGGCGGACTGCTTGGCCACGGCCTCGGTGCGTGGCCGCCGGACGGCGTCGTAACGCCGCAGCGCGGTGGTGACGTCGCTTCCGGCCGCGAGTTCGGCGGCGAGGGTGACGGCGTCTTCCAGTGTCACGCAGGCGCCCTGGCCCAGGCCGGGGGTCATCGCGTGGGCGGCGTCGCCGAGTAGTGCGACCCGACCCCCGGTGAAGGGCGGCAGTGGGCGGGGGTGTTGGTAGATGTCGTGGCGCAGCACCGCCGCCGGTGAGGTGGCTTCGATGACCTCGGCGATGGGCGGGTGCCAGGCGCCGAACCGGCGGAGCACCTCGGCGTGTTCATCCTCGGCCGCGGCGCCTTCGGGTGCGTTGGCGGTGCCGAACCAGTAGACCCGCCCGTCGACGAGTTGTGTCGCGCCGAACTCCGCGCCCCGGCCCCAGGTCTGGGACTGACAGTCCAGTGAGAACGCCTCGTCGGTGACCCCGCGCCAGGCGGTGAACCCGGCATATTCGGGCGCCGGGGCGTCAGGCCACAGTGCACAGCGGGTGCGGCTGCGCACCCCGTCCGCGCCGATGACCAGGTCCGCGGTCAGCGTGTGGTCACCGTCCGAGCCGGTGTGCTGGACGCGGACGCCGGCCTCGTCCTGGGTCACTGCGGTCACCATGGTCCCGGAGCTGACGACGTCGTCGGGGAGGGCCGCGCGCAGCTCCCGGTGCAGCTCGGTGCGGTGCACCATCAGTACGGACACGTCGTGCTCGCGATGCATCGCCGCACCCGAGGATCGCGACAGCCAGCGCCCGCGGGGGGTCTGTATGCCGCCCTCGCCAGCCATCGTGCCCAACGCGCGGATCGAGCCGGCGACCCCGAGCGCTTCGAGCGCAGCAAGGGCGTTGCCCCACAGCGATATCCCAGCGCCCACCTCTCCCGGCGCCGCAGAGCGCTCTAGCACCCTGACCGTCCAGCCTGCGCGGCGCAGCCCCACTGCCGCGGCCAGACCGCCGATGCCACCGCCGACCACGACCGCCTGACCTCGCGTGATGGGTAGGTCTGAGGACGAAGACACCGGCCTATGCTAGCAGGATGACGTCGAACAGCAGCGCTGAGCGCTCCAGCAACGGCCCGATCCCCCACGCGACGCAGACGGCGGCCAGGTATGTGCCTGCGGTGTTGCCGGCGACGCTGGCCAGGGCGGTGGCGCGCCCATAGGACAACGCCCGACCGATGACGAACAGCACGCTGGGACCGGGCACCGCGATCAGCAGGACGCAGGCCAGCGCCAACGCGAAGACCTGCTCGGGCGAGACCACGCCGAGCACGCTACCGACCCGGCGCTCGTCGCCCCCATAGCTGTCGCGCCAGACGATCGCTTTACGGGCTGTCGGCAGAACCATCGGTCCGGATGTTGAGGCGTGCGGTCATGTCGAGTTTGACCTCGCCGTACGGGAGCACGTGCTGCCAGAACAGGGGTGTCAGCCCGCGGCGGTCTTCGGGGGTGAGCAGGTCGCTCCAGTCGTCTTCGGCTAGGACGTCTTGGAGCATGAGGGTGTTCACGTACACGAGCGCCGCCTGCAAGATCCGCAGGCACAGTACGGTCATCTCCTGCTCGTCGTGACGGTTGGACGCGATCTCGCCGCCCTTGCCGTAATAGATGACGGAATTCGCGCCGTTGAACGCCTCGACGACGTTGAGGCCTTCGGTGATCTCACGTTGCAGTTCGCGGCTGCGCAGGTAGCGGGCCACGAAGATCGTGCGCTGGGCTCGACCGACCTCCAGCATCGCTTGATAGGTCGGGTGTGAGGCTGAGCGGGTGAAGCGGCGCAGGATCGCCTCGGTCGAGGCGGTCCCTTGGCGGATAGCGGTGGCGTACTTGATCATCTGGTCGTAGTTCTGCTCGACCAGGTCCCACCGGATCGGGCGGGTCAGCGCCGGCGCCAGCTGCGCGTGCGCCTCCGCCTGGCCGGTCGTGGGCCGATAGAGACGGACCTTGTTGATCTGCTTGATCCGCGGGAGCAGGTCGAACCCGAGCAGCCTGGTGATGCCGAACCCGATCTCGGACTGGCCGTGGCTGTCGACATAGTTGCCCTCAACCTTCATCGTTGTCCCGTGCCGGATGGCGCCCTCGACCATCGCGTGCACCTCCGAGGCCGAAGCCCGCAGGGTCTGGGAGTGCACGACCATCGACCCGCGCTCGACGTGCCAATAGATCAGGATCCCCCGACCGCCGTAGCGCGAGTGCCACTCGGTGAAGATGTTCTGGTCATAGGACCGGAAGTGCGTCGAGTCCGAGGCGACCGCGGTCGACCCGTCACCCCACAGCGTCTGCTGGCGTGCGGCGAACGTCGCGTTGGCGATACCGACCGCGACCGCCTGCGCGGTGTCGCGGGTCAGGTAGCGCCGCCGCACGTAGCGGACCTCGTCCTCGGTGTGGCCGTGCCCGCCGCCGGCCGCGGCCGCACGGATCCCGGTGTTGGTGCCGTAGGCGTAGATCGCCAGCATCAGCCGTTCGGCCAGCACCTCGACCGGCAGTGTGCCGCTGCCGGCCACGGCACTGACGTCGTTCAGGCACCCGGTGCGCAGGACCGCTTCCTTCAAGATGTCGATCAGCGCGACGGTTCCCCAGCGGCGCTGCACCTCGGCCTTGATACGCCGCAGGTTGCGCGGCTCCGGTGCCGCTTCGAATCTGGACAACGTGATCGCACCCGAGGCGCGGTCGGTGATGTCGAGCCACTCCAGGTCCGGCATCGCGGTGTTCAGGTCGTCTAGGGCTGCGGTCATCTCGCTGCGCAGATCATGGATGAACACGCTCGGGTCCAGCGGCTTTCGCAGCTCGCCATAGTTCTCCTCACGGCGTTGCTCGAAGTCGGCCGGTAGGTCCTCGTCGGGATTGCGCCAGGAGTCAGCGCCGACCACCCAGATCTCCTTGCAGCGCAGCTGCTCCCGCAGCGCCTGGAACGTGACGACCTCATAGACCATCCGCGTCACCCGGGGCCGGCCGCGGGTGTCGGCCCGGTACACCAGATCCGACCAGTCCCCGATCGTTCCTCGATGTGATGGCACTGTCTCACCGAGCGGGTAGTAGGTAAGGTTGCCGGCCTTGGCATACCGAGTGATCAGCGCCAAAGCGTCGATGACCGGTCGGTGGGTGGTGTTGTTGCTGCGGAACTCCAGTACGTCCAGCAAGGCGATCAACCCGCGGCGGTAGTGCCCGGTGTAGGAGGCCCGAAGGGTGGTCTGCACCGTCCGCCGGTACACCGGCCCCTTGGTCTTGAACTCGTGCACCAACTCCCGCAGCGTCTGTTCCCCGCCAGTCACCGCTGGGAACACCACCTCCCGTACCGCGTCATCTGGCGCAGCCAGCGCTGCCTCGGCGATGGAGAACAGGATGTTCTCCTTGCCGGTCACCTTCTTGAACGCGTTGATCAGCTCGTTGGTGACCCTGCGTTCAGCCCTCGCTCCGATCCGGTGCACGGTGGCGACCAACAGCTCGACCAGTGTGTCCGTGATCTCCCGTTCCCGCTGATGCACCAGCGCCGCCAGCAACGTCACGGTCAACGGTTGTGCGTGACGGCGTAGATGCGACGGCGCCTCCACTGCGGCCCTGGCCCGCCAGCCGTCGAGGACTTTGGGAGCGACGTCGGCGAACAGCCCAGGGGGAAGGTCCAACATCCGGACCGCCTGGAGCTTCCCGATCTCGGTCATCATCGACTCCAGGCTCACGTTGCCCGGGCTAGCCTTGATCAGGGCGAACAGCGACGCCGCCCCTTCGTTGACATCGTCGGGCTCGTCATCCTCACTGGTTGCGATCAGGTTGAGCAGCCGGCCCGTCGCAGATGGATCCAGGCGTCCGGCGATCCGCAACGCCCAGTTCTGTTCGGCTGAGCGCAGGGCCGAACGAACCATCCGCAGTATCCGGCCAGCTGTCGGCGGCTCGATCCGTAGCCTCCGGAACTCGGCCAGCAGCTCCTCACGGACACGATCAGGCCGACGCTCCGCGTGCGCGACAGCCTCCGACAGCCAACCCGTCAGCTTCTCCTGATCCGCGACGGTCGCGACGCGATAGCCGAGATGGTCCCGGATCTGGGCGCGGTGATACTCGATGGTGCTGCCCGACCACTCATAGGACCCCAGTTCCGCGGGGTCGACGCCGAGCTGTCGAGCGACAAACACGATGACGTCGTCCGGCACCTGCGAACGTTCGCGCGGGAACGGCCGTGTCGGCTGTAGTACTTCAACAGCACCGCGAAACCCAGCGCTGTGGCGCCCCGCCTGCCGGCAAGCAGCTCTCTATCCTCATCCAACAGGGTCCAGAACTCGATCAGTTCGTCAACGTCAGCCTCGGTTGGCTCCATGCACCGCAATCATTCCCGCGAGGTCACAACCACTTACCACCGCCCGCGATTGGGCTGGTGACAGCGCCGTTACCAACACCCCTACTAGCATGTCCGATTTATCCGGAAAACACTGCGGCAGGTGGAGCAGAACTGGAGCACGGCTTGGTTCGCAACCGCACTGAACGGCGCAGTACTGCACCCAACAACACTGAACAAGATCATCCCGACCTGCGAGTTCGGCGTTTCTGCAGGTCAGGGACTGGCAGTGTGGGGGTCACGGGTTCGAGTCCCGTCAGCTCCACCCCTAGCAGAACCCCTCTGATCGCGACGTTGTCGCAGGTCAGAGGGGTTCTCGCGTCCGGCGTGTTGATCTCCAGTGATCACCTTCTCGGCGTCTGAACGGGTGTTCTGGGGGAATCCTGGGGCAATCGATCTTGTACCGACGACGCCCCATGCCTGCATGGACCTGCGGGTTTGGTTGCGTGCACCGCACCATGACGCGATGGTGTGCGCTCCACGGCGGTCAAGTGACCTGTGACCAGGGGGTTTGTGTCTGCACACCCTCGCGCGATACCACTTTCACGGCCTGCTTCCAACGCCGTTCGAGCGCGCGCAACAGTCGCCGTTCCACCTCGGGTGCGACATGGCTGTAGATTTCCGCGACTCGGTCATCAAGGTGGTGGCCGAGTCGAACCGCTTGCGCGATTTCGGGAATGCCGTCGGCGATCATCCACGTCTTATGGCCGTGCTGCAGCCCATGAATGGTCAGTCCCGGAATCGCCGGCTCGGTTCTCACTCGGGCATTGCCGAGGTGGGCGTTGCCGTCGGCCGCCGGGCGGAACACGCGGCGATCGAAACAGCTGCGCCGCAGCCAATGTCCCTGCGGGCTGGTGAACACCATCTCGCCGTCGGTGGTGGCGAGGTAGTCGCGCAGCAGCCGGACGAGGAACGGCGGCAACAGGATCTCGCGCGCCGACGCCTGGGTCTTCGGCGGTCCCAGCCACAGCGCGTGAGCACCCTCGTGCAGGCACCCGGTGTCGCGGTCGATACGGATCCGGCGGCGCCGCACGTCGACCCTGTCGCGGTGGAGCCCCGCCAGCTCGCCCCACCGCGCGCCGGTCCAACCGGCGGTGACGATCAGCAACCCGCAGCCGTAGCCACCGAGCAGCGTCGCCCGGTCCGCCACCCGCAGCACCTCCTCGGGCGTAGCCCAGATCTTCTCTCTCGGCGGGGCGCCCCGGTGGCGGCGTCCGCGCCTGCGGCGCCGCCGCACCGGGTTGGCCGCGATGAGCCGCTCGTCGACAGCGTCATCCAGCATCATCGATAACACCGTCAGGACCCCTCTGACGGTGCCCGGCGCGAGCCAGCCCAGCAGCTCGTTGCGCCAGATCGTCACCGCCGACACAGTGATGTCCCGCAGAGGCACCACGCCCCAGCGTGGCTGGATGTGCCGACCGATGCGGTGGCCGTAGTTCTCGACCGTGCGCGTGTCGAGATCGAGCGTGCCCAGCCACCGGCGCGCCCACTCCCCCACCGTCAACCTGCCGGCAGCCGGGTCGATCCAGCGACCACGCCGCCGATCCGACTCCAGATCCAGCGCGTAGTCGTTCGCCTCCCGCCGGGAGGCGAACCCCGACACCGACCGCACTCTCCCGTCCACGGCGTACCGCACGCGATACGAGTGCTCGCCGACCTGCTCAACCCAAGCCATGACAACCTCCTCGTTCGACCGGGCATGGCTTTACATGTCCGTTATGAGCCAAAACGAGGCCGCGCAACATCGAAATCACCCCATCCAGCGGGCCGCCATACCGGATGCGACTGCCTGATCGTCCGCAGGTGATCGTCGATCGAACCGAGACCGAAAGTGACCGCGAGCAAACCCGGACGATCCTCGCCAGCCAACGGGTCGGTAGGCGCGTCGCAACTGGGTACGCGCGGGCCGGCCAGGGTTACCGGTTATCCCCAGAAGACGGCGCCATGATTGGCGTCGATGGCCGCCAGATGGGGTTCGACACTGGGGGTGGCGGGCAGGTCGTCGACACGATGCCAGCGACCGTTGCGGTCGGCCCAGGACACGGTCCATGCCTGCTGGGCGTAGGTGAGTTTCGCGATCGGGACCGATGTCCACTCGGGTCCGGCGTCGGGTCGCCAGGGCGCGCGGCGTTCGACGATCGTGACCGTGTTGCCCTTTACGTGGTGTTCGACGCGGACCTGGTGCAAAGCGTGGTCGGGGACCCGATTCTCGCAGAAGCGTTGGACGGCCCGAACGTGCAACTCGGGCGGGGCATCATCATCGACCGCGGGGATGAGGCGCGGCCCACGCGCGGGTGCGCCCCAGCCGAACAGGATCGGGGGCAGGTCGGCACCGTGAGGGTCGGGTGGTGGGTCCGATTCGCCGTCGTCGCCGTTCCACTGGCGGCCGTACTGGTCGGGGATGCTGCCCCATCCCCAGCACGGCAGGGGTTTAGACGGCACGATGCCGAGGGTCTCGAGCGGGTCGACGCGGCGGTCGGCGACGGTGCACAGGTGAGCCCAGTGGTCGCCGAGGTCGAAAACGTAGGCGAACCGCTCCCCAGGCTTGAGCCGGGACAGGGTGATCTTGTCGCCGTCGAGCATGCCATCGGGCTCTTCCCCATCCCACCAGGCCCGCGGCGAGATCTCCGTACCGTCGGCGAGGGTGAACATGTGCAGGTGGGAGCGATCCCAGCGGGCGAACGCGTCATCGATCGCGTCGGCGAACTGGCGGAAGGTGGTGCGGCGAGCCGCCACCAGGATCCGCCCCGGCCGAGGCCACAAGTCGTCGACGTGGGCGCCGCCGACGAGTTCGACGGTGATCGCCAGATGCGTGGCTGCCATGTCGGTCACCAGCTCAGCGCAGCGGCGCGGCAGCAGCGCTTGTACTTGCGGCCCGAGCCGCACCAGCATGGTGCGTTGCGTGCCGGTGGCCACGGCATCGCCCGGCCGGTGCGGGCGAGTTCGGCGGCGTAGCTCGCACGGCTGCCGGAGTCGGCCGGGTCGCGGTCGGAGTCGGCACACCAGGCCTCGTACTCGGGCAGTTCGATCGGGGCGATCCGCGGTGACCGCCCGGCGGTCGCGGCGAACGTGGCCAAATGCCCCTCCAGAGCGGCGCAATAGCCCGGGTAGTCGGTAACACCCCAGGTGTCGACCAACTCGGGCCAGCGGGCCACCGCCCGCGGATAGTCGTCGCGGGAAAACCAGGCGAACGCCATCGCGATCGGCTCCTGCACCGGCGCACCGGATGGTTCAGGCTCCGCCGGCGACGAAATGACGGCGGGGGCCATCGGCCGCGTCGCGGGTGCGGCGGCGCGGAAATCCGCCGCCCGGGCCTGCAAGGCGTCGGGCTCCTGGCCGAGCGCGGTCAGGGCCCGGCCACGGAAGTCGGCCAGCTGATCGACCAGACGCTCGGGGTCACCAGTGTCCAACGCAAGCCGCAGCCCGCGGGTGAGGTAGTCGAGCGCGGTGTCGTGCTCGCCGGCGGCGGCGTACTCGACCCCGGCGTTGTTGTGCACCCACACGTCATCGGGATACTCGGCGGCGACCTCCTGCCAGATCGCGGTGGCCTCCGCCAGCCGACCGGCGCCGGTGAGGATCTCCGCGATCCGGCATCGCCCGTCCGGCACCCCCTTCCACCCGGCCGAGATCGCCTCGCGCATCGCCGCCACCGCGTCGTCAACCCGGCCCAGCCGTTCGTACACGTCGGCCAACTCGCCCGCCAACTCTGCCACCGGAGGAAGCTCATCGACGGTGGTCGCACGCGCGAGACGCAGGGCGTCTTCCAACGCCGCGGCCAGCGCAACGTCATCGGCAGGCTCGGCCGCGTACGCCGCCGCCAACCGCCACACCAGATCCGTCTCGAGTGACGTCATAAACCAGGGACACTATCGACCGTTCGCCATCCCGTCGGAGCCAGGCTGACCCCCACCGCATCCGCTCGTGACCCACGCACCCCCGCAGTCACCGTGCCTCTATCATCGAGCGCGCGTTGCATAAGCCAAACCAGAACGGTGGGATCAAGGTGGGCGGTACGGGCTGGACTCCGACCGGATTCGACGCCAGCTACCAGTACTCTACGACGACGCTGTCGGTGTACTGGCCGAGGACGGAACACGCGAAGCTGCTCACCCTGTGGCCGCAGCTAGCCGATCAAGTGGGGGCGACGTGGGACGAGCACCGGCAACGGATCGAGCGGCACTGCGCCGTCGTAGAACGCACCGGCCATGCCGTGAACCAGCTACCCGGCACCGTCGAAGACTTGGCGACATTTCTGGCCCAACGCGGTATCACCGACCCGTCGGCTGACGACCTTCTCGCCTACCCGGACCTGCGGACCGCCACCGTCTCGATGACGCCATGGCCACCAACCCGCACCGAGGCGTGCTGGTGCGGCACCGGCCGTAAGTACAAGCAGTGCTGCCGCCCGCACAGCCTGGGCAGCCTCGACTGATCGCACGATGCTGCCGGAGGCCGCGCCGTGAGCTACTCGACAAGAGGCCGCACCACGGTTCAGGCGCTGACTGTTTGGCGGTCAATGGCTACCTAGGCGCCACCTGGCGGCACGGTCTCGGAGCGTTGCCGCAACGCGCGGGCGGCGTCCCGCTACCCTCGGCGGCGTGACCGCACCCACCCGCGAAACGCTTGACACCATGGTCGCCGAGGCCACCGTCGACTGCTACGACGACAGCGAGTGCGTCATGGGCTTCTACACCATGATCGGCGATCAGCTCGAAGTTCCGTTCCAAACGTGTGTGCTGGGCGTAGGGGTCACCGTGTCGGACATCGACCTGTCCGATGGTGATCAGATTGTAGCGATCTGTGCTCGCGGCCGGTGGCGGCAGCCCATCGCTGTTCTCGATCTGCCGCTACCGGCGCCGCCTCCCACTGGCGCGGAGTGGATCGAGGCGTACCGGCACTGGCTGACGTGAAGGAGTGACGTGAGCAAGTACCCCAACGCCCTACCACCCCGGTTACAGGCGTGGGTGGACGCGCGCAAGCGCCACAAGCTCAGCCACGCTCACGGCAGATGGCCCGCGAACTCGGGCTGAACCCCAGAAAGCTCGGCAACATCGACAATCACCGGCAGGAACCGTGGAAAGCGCCGCTGCCGCAGTTCATCGAGCACCTCTACGTCAAACGGTTCAACCGGGAACGACCGAAGAACATTGTGCCGATCGAACAGCAAGCACGACAGACACGGGCAGCGCACAGCCGCACCCAGGGACCAGGACAGGCCATGAACCGCGACAGCACCGGCGAGACCGGCTCCACCTGTGCGCGCGGCGTTACGCAAGCCACCACCGGCGGAGAGCATCCGCCACCTGTGGCAGCGCTGGATGACCCACGCGCTGATCGACGAGTTCAACTGAGTCGAACAGATCAAGCGCCAGTGCGCCCGCAACGTCCTGTCCGCCGCCAAGAACAGCCGCCCAGACGGTGGGCCGCCCTGGCAGCCCGCCCACACGACGAGTGGATCAGGATCGACACCCTGAAGCGTCATCCAGATGTCGGCAAAGCGGCCGGACTACCTCGTCGAGGGCAGCGGTACTCGCGGCGCATGCGAAGTGGCCTGTGCAGCAACTCGCTTCCAACTATAGTACCGGTTCCTGTATTATAAGCCATGTACCTGTACTATAGTGTGCAGCACGACGGACCGAGGAGGTGACCGTGCAGTTCGGCAGGCCGCTATCGACGGTTACCCCCACCCTTGACGGCGATGTCCTCGCCATACTGGCGAGACACCAGGCCACTTACACCACGGGGCAGCTACACCGGGTGTTGGCGCGACACTCAGAGGAAGGCATTCGCAAGGTACTGCGGCGCCTGACCACGCAGGGCGTGGTGTTGTCCGAGCGAGTGGGCAACGCCTTCGCCTACCGGCTCAATCGCGACCATCTCGCCGCGCAACACATCATCGGAATCGCGCAGCTGCAGGAGACTTTCCTGGAACGCCTCCGAGATCGCCTGGAGTCCTGGGAGGCCCCTCCCCCATATGCCGCGGTGTTCGGGTCAGCCGCACGCGGCTCGATGTCCCCCGACAGCGATCTTGACCTCCTACTGGTTCGACCGGACAACGTCGATGACGATCAATGGGAAGCGCAAGTCGATGCCCTCACTGCCACGGTGACCCGGTGGACCGGCAACGACATACGGCCCCTGGAGTTCACCGTCGCCGAACTCGCTGATCGCGGTCGCGACGAGCCCGTCCTACGGGACGTCCTCAACGACGGGTTGACCGTTACCGGGGACCGCACCTGGCTCAGCGGGCAACTGCGCCGACGGAGGGACTGACTTGCGGACACGCCCGTGCAGTGATGCGATCCGCCGAGGTCGCCTGCGCAAGGCAGAGCAGTTCATCCAGGCAGCGGACCTCATCCGAGACATGGCCGACGAGAACGACGAGGTCGCAGATGCCTATGTAACCCTATGCGTTCATGCCGGCATCGCCGCGTCGGACGTTATCTGCTGCGCCAGCTTGGGCGAACATGCGCAGGGCGAAAACCACGGCGAAGCAATCGGCTTGCTGACGAAAGCCAACAAGGCAGCGGCGAGGCACCTCAACACGCTGCTCAAACTGAAGACGAAGTCCGGCTACAGCCACACGCCGGTCACCGCTGACGAGTTCAAGCGAGCCGGCCGGGCTGTCAACGAATTGATCGAGAATGCTCGCCGCGCGGGTCACTAACACCAGAGCGTGACTTGGCCGACCGATGGACAGCAGCGCGCACGCCCTGTAATACCGATCGGGCTACGGCCAAGCACTCTGGATGCCAACCCTCTGTATGTCCTATTTGCCCGAAAAACACTGCGAAAGGTGGAGCAGAACTGGAGCGACACTTGGTTCGCAACTGCGCTCAACAGCCGTAGACTGCAGTCAACGGTAGCGTACGACACCGGCTGATCTCGCGGTACGCCGTTTCCCCAGGTCAGAGGCATGATCGAATCACGCTGGCAGTGTGGGGGTCAGGGGTTCGAGTCCCCTCAGCTCCACCCTTGTAGCTACACCAAGAATCAACCCCTGACCTGCGGAAACGCGGTCTGGGGTTGATCTTGTTTGGGGGTCCATTGTGGACTGCGTGCACCCAAACT
>WHSS01000274.1 GCA_009379975.1 Actinophytocola sp. | reverse complement strand
GATGACACCACCAATAGGGGTGCTCGGCACCGTGCTCACGATCTTGAAGTGCCGCCGACTCCTTTGCTGGTTTCGTCGCCTTCTTCGTGGACTTCTTGTCCATTCGGGGTTTCCTCCTCGGGGTGTCGGTGGCGCGGCAGGGCTCACCGCTGCCTGTCGTTGTGATCGCTGTGTGGTCGCCGGCAACGGTTGCACCAGCCGCCTGGTGGTGGCTGGAAATCGCTGTCGGTTCGGCACTGGAAGAACACGCCACGGTCGTTGTTGTGCGCCCACCCGCCATCCTTCGCGGTTCCCTGCGGCACCGAGGGTGACGACGACCGCCGCACCACGCACCAGCCAGTTGGCGGTGGGAAAGCCCCAGGTGCAGCCACTGCAGATCCTCGGAACTCACGTTCACGATGTCCGCCTGTCGCATCTGTCGCTCGACACGCCTGCCTCCCGCGTCACGGGAGGGAACGAGCGACGGTCTGATGTTTGGATCCAGCGCAATGACGACGTTCCCGCGACGGTGCTCCCCCGAGATCAGGACCACCTGCTCGTCCACGGCCGCAAACGCGAGGCTCGGTGTCTCGAGCCGGGCCAGCCCGACCGCGACGTTGGCCGGGCTACGCCCGGGTAAGCGTCGAAGCGCCGGGGATCGGCGCCCGCCACCAGGTCGAGCAGCGCCGCACCGACAGCACTGATCACTCGGTTCTTCGTAGTCGAATCATGGTCAAGGCAATGTTCGCCGCACCAGTGCTGGTCTGCCGCTCACGCGCATTGCAAGTACTCGGCAAGGCGGCATCCCCACGCCACCGTGCCCGGTCGGCAGCCGCCTCCTGCCCTGCGACGTCGCCGAACCTGGGCTCCGGCTCCTACATGAGAAGCGGCATTAGCGCGGAAATCCGCGCTAACGTCCTCGAACCGTGAAGCGTTGGGCGTATCTCCGCAGCGCAGTGAGTGCGCGCTGGTGTCGTACGCGCGGGAACGCGGCATCACCGAATCGGACTGCCTGCTCGGCACCACCATCGGCGCCGCTGCTGAGCTGTCCGAGCCGGCGGCGGAGATCGCCAGCTGGCAGGAGCTCAGGATCGTCCGCAACATCGTCGGGCGTCTCGGGGAGGAACCGGCGCTGGGTGTGCGGGTGGGGCTGCGCTATCACCTGGCTTCCCATGACGCCCTCGCGCATGCGGCCGCCACGGCGGCTTCCGGCCGCGTCGCAGTCGAGCTGGCCCTGCGGCTGCGCGCGCTGTGTTTCGGCTTCTGCCGGCAGTGGCTACAGCCCGGCGCGAGCAGGTCAGCCGTAATCATGGATGACAGGTGCCTTCCCGCCGACGTCGCCCGGTTCGTGCTGGAACGCGACATCGCGGCGTTGGTGGTGATGATCCGGCAGGTGATCCCGGATCTGCGGGTGCTGCGCCGTATCGAGCTCGGGGCACCGCTCGGTCTACCGCAAGCTGCTGGAATCGGACGTGACCTTCGACGGTGACCGCCACAGCGGCTCGGGTATTCACAGGCGGCGCCGTTCGTGCGGGCGTTCAAGCGCCGCAACGGAGTCTCGCCCGGTGCCTACCGCGCCGGATCGAGGTCGACCACGACCGGGGCGTGATCGGAGGAGCCCTTGCCTTTGCGCTCGTTGCGATCGACGTAGGCGTCGCTCACCGCTGTGGTGAAGGCGGGGTTGCCGTAGACCAGGTCGATGCGCATGCCGTGGTTGTTCGGGAACGCGAGCTGCCGGTAGTCCCAGTAGGTGAAGGGATACGCGTGCTTGAGCGCCCGGGGGAACACGTCGGCCAGCCCGGTATCCCGTAGCAGCGTCAACGCCTTGCGTTCGGCGTCGCTGACATGCGTGCCGGTGAACTGGGTGATGTCGAAGACGTCGGCATCGGTCGGCGCCACGTTGAAGTCGCCGAGCACCGCGAACGGCCGTGGGTCTGCCAGCTCGGCCGCCGCTGTCGCGCGGAGCGCGTCGAGCCAGCGCAGCTTGTACTCGTAGTGCGCGTGGTGCAGCTCGCGTCCGTTGGGCACGTACACCGACCACACCCGCACGCCGCCGCACGTCGCGCCGATCGCGCGGGGCTCGGTGGTGGCGAACATCGCGCCCTCGGCCAGGTAGCCGGGCTCGTCGGGCAGGCCGCGGGTGACCTCGGTGATGCCGACCTTGGACAGCACCGCCACGCCGTTCCAACGGCCGGTGCCGTGCGCGGCGACCTCGTACCCCAGCTCCTCGACCTCGGCGGCGGGGAAGGCGTCGGCCGCGCACTTGGTCTCCTGCAGGCACAGCACATCCGGCTTCGCCGCGGCCAGCCACGCCAGCAGGCGCGGCAACCGCGGTCGCACCGAGTTCACGTTCCAGGTCGCAATGCGCGTTGCCAATTCAAGCTCCGTTCCATTCGCCGGTCGTGTTCAGAGGTGATGGCTGGTTCGGCTGCTCGGTACGGGGATGAGCCGCCAGCCGCGGGCCACCCGCAGTACCGTGGTGGTCCCGTCGAGGCACGGGTGGCCCCCGTCTGTCGGCTGGCGAATGGACCGACCGCACTAGGACCACCTGACCTGCACTAGTTGCGGCCAGCTGGTGAGCAGTTCGGCGTCGCCTCCGGCGTCCACCTTGTTGAGCGGCAGGCGGTTCCACAGCGCCAGGTAGACCTCCACTGCTGGGCCGCGGACGGTGGCGTCGGCCGGTTTGTCGGCGTGCTCGGCGGCGACGGGCTCGTTGCTGACGGTCAGGTGCCAGTGCGTGTCGGTGTCGGTGGTGTGCACGCCGAGCGTTCTGGGGTTGTCGCTGCGCAGCTTCCCGCGCCTGCGCACCACGAACCCGGTCAGCAGCTCGTCGATCCCGTCGGTGGCGACCGCGGGATCGATCGCGGTCGTCGCACCCGCGGCCAGTTCGGTGTCTATGCGGTGGACGGTCGTCTCATGCAACTGGCGGCGCGCCCAGAACGCCAGCGGCGACGGCGCGGGCAGGAACGTCCAGCACTGCACGTCGTCGGGAGCTTGCTTCAGCGCGGAGGCGAGGGCGGTGTAGCCCTCCCGGAAGTACTCGAGCAGCTCGTCATCGGCCGGTCGGAGATCGGCGTCCCGCAGCGGGTCGCCGCCGCGCTGCTCCCGGATCGGCGCCTCGAGGCCTTCGCCGACGTAGCGCGCCGCCCAACGGTGCACCGCGCCGGTGTGAAACAGAAGGTCACGCACGGCCCAGTCGGGGCAGCTGGGGACCAATGCGCCGAGCCCCGCCCGCTGCGCGGCGCGCGCCAACCGCTCGCCCGCGTCGGTCAACCCGGCGATCATCGCGGGAATTTCCATACCAGCAGCCTGCCAGAGACCACCGACACCACTCGCGCGCGGGCGCGTTGGGTGAGTGTGACGTTGGGACGGTAGGTCGGGCCGGGTGTCACACCCGCTCAAACCCGCAGGTACCACGTAGCCGTGTCGGAGGGCGAACGTAGGCTTGGTGCGTGGCCGACCCGTCGACGTACCGTCCCTCGCCGGGGAGCATCCCGGACGAGCCAGGGGTGTACCGATTCCGCGACGCGCACCGCAGGGTTATCTACGTCGGCAAGGCGAAGAGCTTACGGAGCAGGCTGAACAGCTACTTCGCCGATCTCTCCGGGCTGCACCCCCGGACACGGCAGCTGGTGACGACCGCGGCGGGCGTCGAGTGGACCGTGGTGTCCACCGAGGTCGAAGCGCTCCAACTGGAATACAACTGGATCAAGGAGTTCGACCCGCGGTTCAACGTCCGCTACCGCGACGACAAGTCGTACCCGGTGCTGGCCGTGACGCTGCACGAGGAGTTCCCGCGGCCGCACGTCTACCGCGGCCCGCGCAAGAAGGGCGTCCGGTACTTCGGCCCGTACGCTCACGCGTGGGCGATCCGCGAGACGCTAGACCTGCTGCTGCGAGTGTTCCCGGCGCGGACGTGCTCCAACGGTGTCTTCCGCAGGCATAGCCAGATCGGCAGGCCGTGCCTCCTTGGCTACATCGACAAGTGTTCGGCGCCCTGCGTAGGCAACGTCTCCGCCGACGAGCACCGTGACATCGTGGAAGATCTCTGCGACTTCCTCGCGGGCCGTACCGAGACGATGGTGCGCAAGCTCGAACGGGAGATGACCGAGGCGGCCGAGGCGCTGGAGTTCGAGCGGGCCGCCCGGCTGCGCGACGACGTCTCGGCGTTGCGCCGGGCGATGGAAAAGCAGGCCGTCGTCCTCGGCGACGGTACCGACGCCGACGTCGTCGCCTTCGCCCACGATGACCTGGAAGCGGCGGTGCAGGTCTTCCACGTGCGGGGCGGCAGGGTGCGGGGGCAACGCGGCTGGGTGGTCGACGTCGACGAGATACCGGAGTCGACCGCCAAGGAGGATGTGCCCGCCCACCTGGTGGAACAGTTCCTCGCGCAATTCTACGGTGAGCAGGCCGATCTCGCGGGGGAAACCGTCGGCAGCGGCCCGCCGGTGCCGAGATCGGTGCTGGTCCCCGCGCTGCCGCCGGACGCCGAAGCGGTGACCGAGTGGCTCAGCGGCCTTCGGGGGTCGCGGGTCCAGCTTCGCGTGCCGCAACGGGGCGATAAGCGCGCACTCGCCGAGACGGTGCGGCGCAATGCCGCGGAGGCGCTGACGCAGCACAAGTTGCGGCGCGCGGGCGACCTCACGGCGCGCTCGGCCGCCTTGAATGAACTTCAGGACGCGCTCGCCCTGGACAGCGCGCCGCTGCGGATCGAGTGCGTGGACATCAGCCACATCCAGGGCAGTGACGTGGTGGCCTCGCTGGTGGTGTTCGAAGACGGCGTCGCGCGCAAGTCGGAGTATCGCCGCTTCGCGATCAAGGAAGCGGCCGTGGAGGGTGACGTCGCGTCCATCGCCGAGGTGGTCCGGCGCAGGTTCGCCCGGTACCTCGCCGAAGCCCCCGGCACCGAAACGGCGGAAAAGGGCGCTCCGCTCGTTGACGCCGACACCGGCAGGCCGCGCAAGTTCGCCTACCCGCCGAACCTGCTGGTCGTCGACGGCGCGGGCCCGCAGGCGACCGCGGCCGCCGATGTGCTGGGCGAGCTGGGCATCACCGATGTGGCCGTCGTCGGGCTGG
>WHSS01000035.1 GCA_009379975.1 Actinophytocola sp. | reverse complement strand
ACCTGCTTCGGGGCGTGCACCGGTCCCTTGTGCTGCTTCACCGAAGCGGTGATCTCCTCGGTCAGCCGGTCGATCGACACCGCGTCGCGTGCGGTGCCTTCGCGGAGCACCACGATCGCCGTCACCGCCTCGCCCCACTTCTCGTCCGGCGTGCCGATCACACCCACCTGCGCGACGGCGGGGTGCTGGGCGACGACGTCCTCTATCTCGCGCGGGAAGACGTTGAACCCGCCGGTCACGATCATGTCCTTGACCCGGTCGACGATGAACCAGAAGCCGTCCTCGTCCTCCCGGGCGATGTCGCCGGTGTGCAGCCAGCCGTCTCGGAACGCCTCGGCGGTGGCTTCGGGCAGGTTCCAGTAGCCCGCGGCGAGCAGCGGCCCCGCCACGCAGATCTCCCCCGGCTCGCCGACGCCGACCTGGTTGCCTTGCTCGTCGAGCAGCGCGGTGCGCAGGAACGCCGACGGCCGCCCGCAGGACGTCAGCCGCTTGTCGTCGTGCTCACCCTTGGCGAGGTAACTGATCGCCATCGGCGCCTCGGACTGGCCGAAGAACTGCGCGAAGATCGGCCCGAAGCGATCGATCGCCTCCCGGAGACGGACCGGGTTGATCGCCGCGGCTCCGTAGTAGACGGTCTCCAACGAGGACAGGTCGCGGGTGCGGGAGTCGGGGTGATCCAGTAGCGCGTAGAGCATCGTCGGCACCAGCATGGTCGCGGTGATCCGTTGCTCCTCGATGGTGCGCAACACCTCGGCGGGGTCGAACTTCGCGAGCACGAACAGCGAGCCGCCTTTCATCAGGGTCGGCGCGAAGAACGCGGCCCCCGCATGCGAAAGCGGCGTGCAGATGAGGAACTTCGGCTCGGCGGGCCATTCCCATTCCGCGAGCTGAATCTGGGTCATGGCCGACATCGCCTGCGCGGTGCCGACGACGCCCTTGGGCTTACCGGTCGTGCCGCCGGTGTAGGTGATCGAGACGATGTGATCCGGCGGCAGGTCAGCGGCTTCGAGCGGCCGCGGTTCGAACTTCGCGGCCGTCGCGGCAAGGTCTGCGCCCACGTTTACCAGCTCATCCGGCACCGGCCCGATGGTCAGCACCTGCCGCAGGCCGGGCACCTCGTCGAGCAGGCCGAGCGCGCGCTCGACGAACGCGGGCACCGGGTCGATGATCAACGTCGTGATGCCCGCGTCGGCCAGGACGTACGCGTGGTCGTCGAGCGAGCCGAGCGGGTGCAGGGAAGTGCGCCGGGACCCCTGGACCTGCCCCGCGCCGATGAGCACCAGCACCTCGGGCCGGTTGAGTGAGAGCAACGCCACCGGCGAAGCGGCACCGACCCCGAGCGCGTCGAACGCCTGGACGTACCGGCTGATCTCATCGGCGGTCTGCCCGCCCGTCAGCGTGGTCTCCCCCAGTTGCATCACCGGCTTGTCCCGGTGCCTGCGCAACGCGGAGACCAGCAGGTGGCCCAGGTGATTCGGCTGCCTCATCTGCTTCATGCTCGATCCTTTCCTGGTTTGGCGCTGCCGACGACCCACAGGGCATGGAACTGCGAGGCACCACCCATGGCGTGTCCGATCGCCCGGCGAGCCCCGTCGACCTGGTGCTCCCCCGCCATGCCGCGGACCTGGAGCGCGGCCTCGGCGAAGCGCAGCAGGCCGGTCGCGCCGGTGGGATTGCCGGACAGCACGCCGCCGGAGGGATTGACCGGGAGGTCGCCGCCGAACGCGGTCCGGCCGTCCTCGACGAGCTTCCAGCCGCTGCCGACATCCGCCAATCCGATGTTCTCCAGCCAGATCGGCTCGTACCAGCTGTAGGGGATGTACAGCTCGGCGACGTCGATCTCGGCAGCCGGGTCGACGATGCGCGCCTGCCGGTAGGCGTCGGCGGCGCACTCGCGACCCGCCTGCGGGTTCACCTCATCGCGCCCGGCGAAGTGGCCGGTCTCGGTGCGCCAGGCCATGCCGTGGATCCACGCGGGCGGGCGTTCCGCGCGCGCCGCGTCGTCCTCGCCGGTGATCACGATCGCGCAGGAGCCGTCGGAGGACGGGCAGGACTCCAGGAACCGGATGGGATCCCACAGCATGCGCGAGTCGCGGACCTCCTCGACGGTGATATCCGGCCGCTGCACGTGGGCGTACGGGTTCCTGGTGGCGTTGAGCCGGTGGTTGACGGCCACCTGCCACCCGATGTGTTCCGGCGCGTTCGACCGGCGGATGTACTCGCGGATGACCGGCGCGAAGTGCGCCCCGGCGCCCGCCCCGAGTTGCACGCTGAACGGCAACCCGCGTGACAGGGCCCAGGTGAAGTTGCCCTCGGACTCCTTGGAGTAGGCCACTACCAGCACCCGTCGCGCCAGCCCTGCCTCGACCAGGTGCGCGCCGTAGAGCGCGGCGTGGCCGCCGACGCTGCCGCCGGTGAACACCCGGGTAACTGGGAGGCCGACCGCCCCCATCGCGTCGGCCAGGTAGAGCTCGGGATTCATCACGCCGTCGAACAGGTCGGGTGTCTTGCTCAGCACCACGGCGTCGATGTCGGCGAAGGTGAGCTCGGCGTCGGCCATCGCTTGCGCCACGGCCTCGCGGACCATCGCGCCGATCGTGACTTCCCGCCGTTTGGCCTGCTTGCTCTGGCCGACCCCGATCACCGCCAGTGCAGTCACAATTCGAGCTCCGTTCCATTCGCCGTGGTCGTCAAGCTCACGTTCTCGCACAGCTGCGGTGAGCCGCCGCCCGCGACCACCCTCGCAAGCTCGGGCGGCCCCGTCCGTCGTCTGGCGAATGGAACAACCGCGGTCATGCGGCGCCCTCCAGCAAGCAGACGAGATTGTGCTGCAGCGCGGGACCGTTCGTGGCGTGCGCGAGCGTGCGGCCGGCCCTGCCGTCCAGGATCTGCCGGGCCGCCTCGCCGATCCGCACCAGCCCGGTGGCGGTTGCGGGACGCCCGGCCAGGGGCCCGCCGGAAGGGTTGATCTCGGCGCCGTTCAGCCCGAGAGCCATGGCAAGCAGGGGCTCCTGATGGCTGTACTCGGTGTGCAGTTCCGCCACCTCGACGTCCGCGGCCGCGAACCCAGCTAGGTCTGCCGCCCGCCCCGCCGCGATGCGGGTGGAGCCGGAGCTGGTCAGGTCGCGCATGCCCGGGTAATGGGTGTCCATCCGGTGGTCGACGGCGCGCACCCACGCCGGGCGGGCAGTCAAGCGGCGAGCGGCGTCGCCTGCCGCCAGCACCACCACCGCGGCGGCGTCGCCGGGCGGGGAGACGTCGTGCTTGCGCAGGGGCGAGCTGACATACGGTGCCGCCAGCAGGTCGTGGACCGAGACCTGACCGGACGTCTGCGCGTACGGATTCTCCGTGGCCGAGGCGAGACAGCGGGACACGATCTCGGCCATGTGCTGCTCGCTGGTGAGCCCGGCGTCGATCGCGGCACAGGCTTGCAGGCCAGCCACGGCGTCGCGATGGGGACGCAGCGGGGCCAGGAAGTACGGATCGAGCTGGGCGGGCATGACCTGGTCGAGGTCTTGGGGCAGCGATCCCCGGCCGATGCCGTACACCAGCGCGATGTCCCCCTGGCCGAGCTGCAGCCAGGACCATGCCTCGGCGAACGCCCAGGCCGCATCCATCTCGACGTGCGACTCGGAGATCGGCGGCCACGCGCCCACCGCGTCCAGCGACTCGATGTACGCGAACGTGCGACCCTCGAAGAAGTCGTGGCTGCCCGAGGCGTAGAAGTCGATCTCGTCCCGCTCGATGCCCACGGCGTCGACGGCCGCGCGGATGACCGGCAGCAGGATGTCGGCCATGTCGTCGCGTCGGTTGGCGGCCAGGCACGGCGACTGCGCATAGGAGACCACCGCGGTGTCACGCATCGGCGCCTCGCACCGGCCGGAAGTGCTGGATGCTCTTCAGGGACGTGGTCAGCTGGTCGTCGGGCGCCCACACCGGTTCGACCGCCATGCCGATGCGAACCCGCTCGGGCTCGACCTCGCGGACGAGGTGCATCAACCTCGTGCCCGCGCCGTGCACCTGGATGTACGCCACCACGTAAGGCGGCTCGATGGTCTGGCCGGGGAACGGGAAGTTGACCACGCAGAAGGTCGAGACCGCGCCGAGCCCGTCGAGCTCGAACGGAGCTTCGAGTTCACTCAAGCAACGCGAACAGAACTCCGGCGGAGGCAGGTACACCTGGGCGCACCCCGGGCACCGCCGGGCCAACAGACGACGTTCGGCGAGCCCGCGCAGGAACACCGAGCGGCCGACGCCCGCGACGTAGGTGTAGTCCATCCGGAACGGGCTGGCCATCGTGGTGACGGGTTCGGGCAGGCTCACGGCACCACCTCGAAGCATTCGATGTCTCGCATGCCGCCGATACGATCCTGCCGCCACCGGGCACACACCCGCATCCCGGTACTCATGCGCGCGAACTCGCCGCCGACGTCGACCGCGTGGAACAGGGCACCGATGGTGCCGTCGATCGCGATCAACGCCCAGGCGAAATCGTGCGGCAGCGGGTCTCCCGGGCGGGACGGCACCCAGGTCCACGAGGTGACGGTCCCGGTCGTCACCAGCGGCACCAGTGCCCCGGTCTCCGCCCCGGTTCGCGGGTCGAACTCCAATGGCGGGCAAAGGACGCCTCGCTCGGTCCGCACGCCGTACAGCCGGGCGTCGCGAAGGCCGCCGAGGAACGTGCCGATCTTCGGCCCGACCGTGCGTTCGAAGGGGAACTCGACGGTGTAGGGCGCGCTGAGGCTCTCCGCGGTCATGGCGCTCCTCCGCCGGCGGCACGCTTCTCGTAGGCGGCGCGTTCGGGCGAATCGACCGCGTCGAGCATCGGCGACTCGGCCTTGAGCACGCGCTGCAGCCATTCGCCGAACCGGCGGCCGGCGAGCGTGCCGAAGCGCAGGGTCGGGCCAACGTGCCTCGGCACGAACACCTCGAACCGGGGACACCGAAGCACGTCGACGATCGCCGACGCCACGTCATCCGCGGCGATCGGTTTGAAGCCTTTGACCTCCTTGAGGCCCGCGGCCAGGTCCGTCCTGACGAAGCCAGGCAGCACGCAAGACACCTCGATGCCGGAGCCATTCAGCTCGGCCCGGATCGCTTCGGAGAACCCGAAAACGCCGGACTTCGTCGCCGCATAGGTCGCGCCTCCGGGGAACGGGATCTTGGCCGCCACCGAGGCCACGTTCACGATGTGACCCATGCCGCGAGACTTCATGCGCCTGACGGCTTCCCGGCTGCCGTGGATGACGGCGTGCAGGTTGATCGCGAGGATCCGCGCGGTCATCGCATCGGCCTCGTCCTCGATCCGGTGCAGCGGCATGATCCCGGCGTTGTTGACGAGCGCGTCGATCGGGCCGAGCCGCTGTTCGACGTCGTCGAGGAACTCGGTGAAGCCGCGAGACTCGCTGACATCGAGCGGGAGCGCGATGGCGCCGGATCCGATGCGGTTGGCGGTCTGCTCGGCGGCGGCGAGGTCGATGTCGCCGAGGGCGACCTTGGCACCCGCACGCGCCAACGCGGCAGCAGTCGCGGCGCCGATTCCCCGGCCACCTCCGGTAACGGCCACGACCGCGCCGATCAGCGATCGAGCCATACACACCTCCCAGCGCCGGTTAGCATCACCGTCTAAAACTAGAACGTGTTACAACTTTAGGCAAGGCGTGCTGAAAGACGCTTTCAGTCCGTTCAGCGGACTGAAAGCGTCACTCACTCCACCCAGCGGACTGAAAGCGTCTTTCAGCGTCTCGCATGTCGGGCGACCGCACTGTCGCCCGGGCAGCAGTGGGTGTTAGTACGGTGCCAGTGACGTCAGGAGGCCCCGCATGCCCGCTCCCGCCACCGAGGTGGACGATCTCCGGCTCGATATCGCGCGCGCGTGCCGCATCCTGGCGCACGAGGGCCTGGCCGCCGGGGTGCTCGGCCACGTCAGTGTCCGCATCGGCGAGGACCGGATCCTCATGCGATGCCGAGGTCCCCGCGAACAAGGCCTGCTGTTCACCACCCCGGACGACGTGCGCGAGCTACCGCTTTCGGCCACCGCGACGGCAACCGACGGCTACTCGCCGCCGAACGAACTGCCGCTGCACACCGAGGTATTGCGACACCGGCCCGCGGTCACCGCGGTGGTGCACGCGCACCCGCCCGCCGTGGTCGCGGCCGGACTGGCAGGCGTCGAGCTACGCCCGGTGCTCGGCGCGTTCAACATCCCGGCTACCCGGCTGGCCGCCGACGGCATCCCGACCTACCCCCGCGGCGTACTGATCCGCACCGCGGCCCTCGCGGAAGAGATGCTGGCGGCGATGGGCGACCGGCCGGTATGCCTGCTGCGCGCCCACGGCATCGTCACCACCGGAGAGAGCGTGGCACAGGCCATCGCCCGAGCATTGCAGATCGACGAGCTGGCCCGGATGTGCCTCGACGTCGCCCGCTGCGGCGGTAAGCCGGCGGACATCCCCGCCGAGGACCTCGCCGAACTGCCCGACCTGGGCGGCGCGTTCAACGACGGCCTGACCTGGACGCACCACCTGGCCCGGCTGCGGCACGCGGGCGCGGACGTGCAGCAGTAGTTGATCAGGGACCCTGCCGGTAGAACCAAAATTTGCCTGATTCGTCCGATTATTTTGGGCTTAACGGCAGGGACCCAGATCAACTCCCTAAACCCCGGGCAGCTGCTGCCGGTGTTCGGCGAACGCCTGGCGTGTGGCTCGCCCCGCCTCGAGGTCGGCCGAGGCCGGCGATCCGGGGTAGCCACGGTTCATGACCGAGCGCCCGCTCGACCAGGTCGAAGCGATACTGGCCCTCGGCAGGCGAGAAATACCCGGTACCCGATGCCTCACCACGATCGGTGACGGCTCCGGAGTCCGGCTGACCTGCCAGGTCAGCCAGTGGTGCGGCAGCATAACGTCGGCGGTGCGATCCGCCGCGTCGGGCTCGTGTTCGGCCAGCCACCGCAGCTTGGTCACGGTGAAACTGGCGCCCGGCACGCTGCCGGTGGCTTCCGCCCACTCCGTCGCGCCCAATTCCTCGACCAAGGTGGCGGCGGCGTCCGCCGATCGCAGGTCGTTCCACAGCAGGGCGGGCCGCACCACCTCGCCCTGCTCGTCCACCGCGACCATGCCGTGTTGCTGGCCGGCGACGGAGAGCGCCAAGACGTCGTCGAGGAGGCCGTCGCTCGCCTCGGTCAGCGCGGACCACCACGCGGCGCGGTCGACCTCGGTCCCGTCCGGATGAGCGGCACGCCCCTCGGCCACCACCTTGCCCGTCTCGAGGTCACAGACCACGACCTTGCACGACTGCGTGGAGGAGTCGATCCCCGCGACGGCGGGAACATCGCGACCGTCTTCCAGATGGCCGAGCCGGTGAAGCCCACCACGGTGTCCACGCCGATCCGCTTCGCCGCGCGGGCGGTGGCCTTCATCTCCGCCGCCGCGCGCCTGCGGCAAGCAAATCGTTTGGCACGCACTTCGGGGTGGTAGGCAAGTCTAGACTTGGGCGCATGTGTCAAGGAACACCGCCAAATCGTTGTGCATCCCCGATTCGCTGATCGATAGGCCGCGAAGCGCGAAGGATACAATCGTTTTGCGGCGGGCCGCGGGCAGTTGATAGCCTGCGCCATGGCCTGGCACAGGCTTGCCGGCCTGATCGCCACGCCCGGTGGAAAGGACCTGAGCGCACTATGTCCGTTCAACAGCGGCCACCAGAGTCCGGATCGCGCGTCACAATCGGCGACGTGGCTCGCCATGCGGGCGTGAGCCCCACCACCGTCTCCCACGTGCTTTCCGGCAAGCGACTCGTCGGTTCCGCGACCAGGGAACGGGTCGCGGAAGCCATTGAAGAGCTCGGCTACCGGCCCAACAGCGCCGCGCGCCAGCTGCGCACCAAACGCTCCTGCGCGGTCGCGGTGCTGGTCCCCGACCTCACCAACCCGTTCTACAGCGCGCTGACCCGCGGCTTGGCCGACGCGGTGGGCGGCAGCGAGTACGGCACCTACGTGTGCAACACAGACGGATCGCTCGAGCGGGAGCGGATGTTCCTGCACGATGTTCTCGACCGGGGCGCCGACGGCATCGTCATGGCGTCATCGGCCAACATGCCCAAGGAGCGCGATCTCACCCCGACCCGGTTCGGCCCGCCGGTCGTCTGCATCGGCGAAGACTATCTCGAGCTCGACGCCGACTTCGTCACGACTGCCGACCGGGTGGGCGCACGCGCGGCGACCGCGCACCTGCTCGCCAGGGGCACCACCAGAGTGGCCATGATCCAGGGGCCACCGGACGGCGGAGTGCAGCGAACCCTCGGCTACGTCGACGCGCTCAATGCCGCGGGGCACGAGCCCGATCCCGCGCTCCAGGTGCACGGCGACTGGACCCGGCCGAGCGGCCGCGAGGCCATGCGCACGCTGATGGCACAGCGGCCGCGCCCGGATGCGGTGTTCTGCGCCAACGACCTGATGGCGATCGGGGCCATGGACGTGATCCATGAGCTGCGGCTGCGGGTACCCGACGACGTCGCGCTGGTCGGTTTCGACGACGTCGACGCGGCCACCATCGTCACCCCGGCCCTGACGACGGTACGCAACCCCGCTTACGACATCGGCCATGAAGCGGGCCAGCTACTGCTCAGCAGGATGCGGGGCGAGTACTCCGGACCCAGCCGGACGGTGTCGCTGAAGTGCCCGCTGGTGGAACGCGAGTCGGGTTAGGTCGGCGCGACGGAACCAAGGTGCCATGGGGTGCCCATATGGCACCCGCGGCCACAGTGAGGCACCCTGGCCGGCACCGCACCTGGATGATCCACGGCTACGCGATCGGCATCGGCGCGGGCACGCAGACGCATGTTGTTCCATACCCGCGATCATCATCCTCGGTCCGCCGGGCAGCCTGAGCGAAGCGCTGATCCATGGTGTCGGCTGGCTGCTCAACGCCGCGGTGGCCGAGTGGGTCGTCCGCAGACGAGGTCGTTAACCTTCCTGCAAGCGCCTCATGATCGACTCGCCGGGGCGGCGGGGAGCCCAAGGAGGCCTTCGGTGCCGTATACGCACCCAATGGCACCTTGGTTCCGCGCGGTAACCGCCGCCTACAGCGACCCGACGCGGAAACAAGCCAATCGATTTGCAAAGGGGATAGGATGACTCCCGGTTGTGTCATCTGAAGGGGGAGGTGCGCCGGTGCGACCGTCGTTGGCTCGAGAGAGAACCGAGGCCCTGCTCTCGGCCGGAAACGGCGTGCTGCGGCTCGAACCGTGCTGGGTGGCACGAGATTTCCTGCCCCAAGGGCGCCGGCTCGGCTTACCCGAAGACGCCTATGACCTGGGCGACCGCGGGGCGATCTGCGAACGCTGGCTCGGCTCGACCACGCGGGCGGATAACCGGGTAGGGCCCGAGAACGAGGGGCTCAGCGAAGTGCGGGCGCCGGATGGCACCGCCGTACTGCTCAAGGACCTGCTCGACGCCGACCCGGTCGCGATCATGGGCGCCGAGTACGCCGCGGCACATCCGGGCGGCCTCGGCAGGCTCGCCAAGATCTTCGACTACGCCGCCCGGCTGCCCTTCCACGTCCACCTGCCGCAGCACTACGCCGACCTGGTGGGCCGCAAGTCGAAGGACGAGTCCTACTACTTCCCGCCAGGCGTCGACATGGGCAAGCACCCGGAGTCGTTCCTCGGCGTGCACCCGTGGCTCGGCGAGGGCAAGGGCGCCGACGCGCTACTGCCGTACCTTGTGGACTGGGACAGCGATCTGATCCTGCGGCATTCCCGCGCCGAACTGCAGGTCGCGGGCGAGGGCTTCCACATTCCCTCCGGGGTGCTGCACGCGCCCGGCACCGCGCTCACCATTGAGCTGCAGGAGGACTCCGATGTGCTGTCGATGTTCCAAGCCCTCAATGCCGGGCGGATCATCTCCAAGGAACTGCTCTTCAAGGACGTCCGCCGCGAGGATCGCGAGCGCGACGGCGAGCGGTTCCCGCTGGAGTTCGTCGACTGGGAGCTCAACGGTGACCCGTGGTTCTTCGAGAACCGGCACCTGACGCCACGACCGGTGCCCGCCGATCCTGCCCGGCACCGGGGCGACGGCAGGCAGTCGTGGATCTTCTACAACTCGACGAAATACAACGGCAAGCGGCTCGTCGTGCCGCCGGGCGGGAGCGCCGAACTGGTCGAGCGTGGCGTGTACACCGTGCTGGTGTGGAGCGGGCGGGGCAGCTTCGGCGGTCACCAGGTGCAGGGCGGCGACCCGCAACTCGACGAACTCCTAGTCGCGCACGACGCCGCGGTAAAGCCGCTCGTGGCGGAGAACACCGGGACCGACGACCTGGACGTGCTGACCTTCTTCGGGCCGGGGATCAACGACGACGTGCCGATGCGGGCTGGCGCTTGAGCGAACGTGACGTTGAAGCAATAGGTTCGGCTGAACATCACACTCGCTCGAGCGCTAGCTGTTCTGCTCCGGCGCCCAGCGCTGTTCCAGCCTGCCCAGCCGCCACCAGGTCATCGAGATCACCCAGGTGGCCACGATGATCCCGGCGACGGCGTAGCCGACCGAGCCGAGGTCGAGTCCGGCCACCCAGGCGAGCGGACCGCTGGCTATCTCCAACCGCTCGGCGAGCAAACCGATCAGCTGGATACCGCCGATGAGCAGCGCGACCGCCACCGAGAGCCCGGTGATGGTGAGGTTGTAGAAGACCTTGCGCACCGGCGTCGCTATCGACCACCCGTACGCGAAGTTCATGACGCATCCGTTGAGCCCGTCGAGCAGTGTCATGCCCGCCGTGAACAGGATCGGCAGTGTGAGGATCGCGTACCAGGGTAGGTTCCCCGCGGCGGCGCCACCGGCCAGCACCAGCAGCGAGACCTCGGTCGCGGTGTCGAAACCGAGGCCGAAGAGCAGCCCGAGCGGGTACATGTGGCCGGGCTTGCGCACCCGCCGGATCACGCCACGCAGTAACCGGGTCAGCAAGCCACGGTCGTTGAGGTGCCGTTCCAGCTCCGCGTCGTCGTAGCCGCCGGAGCGCATCTTGCGGAACACGCCGAGGATCTGCCGCAACACCAGCAGGTTGATCACACCGATCAGCAACAGGAAGACGCCGGAGACCAGGCCGCCGATCAGGCCGGTCGTCGACTGCAGCGCCGAGTTCTCGTCGGCGACCGGGGCGGCGAGGGCGCGCACGCCCAGCGCGAGCAGCAGGCACAGCGCGAACACCACGGTGGAATGGCCCAGCGCGAACCAGAATCCGACCGACATCGGCCGCTTGCCCTCGGCCATCATCTTGCGCGTGGTGTTGTCGATCGCGGCGATGTGGTCGGCGTCGAACGCGTGCCGCAGCCCCAGCACGTAGGCGGTCACCCCGACTCCCACCCCGAACACCTGGGTCTGGCTGATCGCCAGGTTCTCCGGCGCGATCAGCAGCAACAGCGACCCCCAGCCGAGGACGTGCAGGACGACGACGACGCCCGACATTCCCGCGATCGTGGTCACGTCACGCCGATCGAGCCGAGACGAGGGCCGCACCGCCATCATCCACCCACCTCCGATCCCTGCGGACAAAGCTGTTCCGCGTTTTGGTAGAACGGTTATACCTTTATTTGCTATGGTAGCCCAGTGGCTGCTCGTCCGGTAGGTCACAGACTTCAGAGACTGCACAGAGCTGGCGAAGTAACGCAAGGAGCGACATGAGCAACGAGGTCGACGTCCTCATCATCGGGGCCGGACCCGTCGGACTGTATGCCGCGTACTACGCCGGCTTCCGGGAACTCAGCACCGCGGTGATGGATTCGCTGCCGGAGCCGGGCGGCCAGGTCAGCGCGCTCTACCCGGAGAAGCTGATCTACGACATCGCGGGTTTCCCCGAAGTGCGCGGCCGCGATCTGGTGGAGAATCTGCTCGCCCAGGCCGGCCGGTTCTCCCCCACCCTGCTGCTGCACCGGGCGGCCGAAAAGCTCGAGCGCACCGCCGACGGGCGATGGGATGTCACCAGCACCGACGGCCACTGCGTCCGCGCTCGCGCCGTCATCATCTCGGGCGGCATCGGGACCTTCACACCGCGACCGCTGCCTGCCGGCTCCCACTTCGAAGATCGCGGCTTGTCGTACTTCGTCCCGCAGCCCGCCGAGCACACCGGTAAGGACGTCGTGGTGGTGGGCGGTGGCGACAGCGCCGTTGACTGGGCACTGACCCTGCAGGGCATCGCCCGCTCCGTGACCCTCGTGCACCGGCGCGAAGCCTTCCGCGCCCACGAGCACAGCGTGCGCAAGCTGACCGAGTCCGGGGTCGAGATCCTGACGCCGTACGTCGTCTCCGACGCCCGCGGCGACGGCAGCCTGCGGGAAATCGACGTGACCCACGCGCGGAGCAAGGAAAGCCGGACCCTGCACTGCGACAGCGTGGTGGCCGCGCTCGGCTTCACCGCCAACCTCGGCGCGTTGGAAAGCTGGGGATTGACGGTTCAGAACCGGCGCGTGCTGGTGGACTCCCAGATGCAGACGAACCTGCCGCTGGTCTACGCCGCGGGCGACATCGCGGATTACCGGGGCAAGGTGCGGCTGATCGCCGTCGGCTTCGGTGAAGCAGCCATCGCCGTCAACAACGCCGCCGTGAGTATCAACCCCGACCTGGAACTCTTCCCCGGCCACTCCACGGACACCGCGGCCTGAAAGGACAGCGACATACATGGCCTTCTTCATCGCCGAGCCTTGCACCGACATCAAAGACATGTCCTGTGTCGAAGAATGTCCGGTCGACTGCATCTACGAGGGAGATCGCAAGCTCTACATCAATCCCGTCGAATGCATCGACTGCGGTGCGTGCGAGCCGGTGTGCCCGGTCGAAGCCATCACGACGGATCGCGGCGCGACACCGGAAATGGCGTCGCACAAGCCGGACAACGCCCGCTTCTTCTACGAGCGACTGCCCGGCAGGGACGAGCCACTCGGCAATCCAGGAGGCGCGGAGAGGATCGGGCCGATCGGCGTTGACACGCCGGTCATTTCCGCCCTCCCGAGAGTGGCCAGCACGGCAACACAGGGAACACAGGTAACAACGGAACAGGAGACGAGATGAGCAAGAAGGGCAGGGTCTTCGTTCGAGGACTCACCTCGCAAACCTATGGACTCGGGGAGTTCCGGCAACAGCAACTGGCCGTGGAGCGCGTCCGCGATGACTCGGTCGTCGTCGACAACGCCACCCTGGCCCACTCCGGCGACAGTGAAAAATCGCGCACCTGGTGGCGCATCGGCCCGGGCGACGAGGACTTCCTGACGCAGACGATTCAGGTGCACTTCGTCGAACTGCCACCACAGTCGAGCAACCACGGCCACGGTCACCAGAACGAGGCCGCGTTCTACATCCTCGAAGGCCGTGGCTACGAGATCCACGACGACAAACGGTATGACTGGGCCAAGGACGACCTGGTCTTCGTGCACACCGACTCGGTGCACCGGCACTTCAACCCCTACGACGAGAAGGCCCTCGCGCTGGTGGTCAAGGCCAAGTGCACGTGGATGTTCATGGGCCTGATCCAGCAGGGCCGCAGCGGGCCCATCGAGCGCGAGGAAGAGTTCGGGCCTCGCGAGGACTGGTCTCGCATCTGGACCCCTGGCGTGCTCGACCGCAAGAAGGTCATCGGGCCGTCGGACACGGTCTGGGAGGACAGCCCGCTGGGCCGGGTCCGGGTGATCACCTCGCCTGGCCGGGAGGACGCGCGGATCTTCAGCGTCGACGCCTACGAGCTCGACATTCCCGCGGGCAGCCGCTCGGGTAAGTACTGGAAGATGGCCGACGAGGTGCTCTACATCCTCGACGGCGGCGGCTACGCATTGCAGTGGGAGGTCGAGGCCGAGATCGCCGAGAAGTACTACGCGCGGGTCGCGCTCGAACCCAAGCGGTACGAGATCACCAAGGGCGACACGCTCTACGTGCCGCAGAACCACATCTGCCAGCTGTTCGCCGCCGACGGCACTCCACTGCGGGTGTTCTCCGCGCAGAACCGGGTGTTCAAGCACCTCGGCTACGACAACGTCCACTACCTGGAACCGGCGCCGGAGTATCAGGCGGCAGGCGAGCTCAGCGGCTCGCCGAGCTGAGGCCCGGTGCGCCTGCGATCGGCGTTGCCGCGGCGCCCCCCGCGCGACATGATCGCTTCGGCGGGGGGCGCCGCGGTGTTCTCGCTCTCCCACGGTCTGGCCAGCCTCGCGTTGCCCTTGCTGGCGCTGCGGGCCGGTTACAGCGGGGTCGACGTCGGTGTGCTCACCGCGATAGCGGCGGTGTCGCAGCTGCTGATCCGCCTCGTGCTCGGCAAGCTCATGCGGATCTTCCCGGACTGGACCCTCATCGCGGCCGCCGGCCTGCTGCTCGCGGCGTCCAACGGGCTGGTCGTGATCTCGACCGCGGTGGTCCCGTTCGTCATCGCCGAACTGCTGCAGGGCGGCGCCAGGGCGCTGTTCTGGACGGGGAGCCAGACACACGTCGTCCGCCGAGCGCCCTCGTCGGTGGGGGCATTGGCCACCGTCAACTTCTACTCCAGCACCGGATTGCTGTTCGGCCCGGTGCTCGCGGGCGTGCTGTCCGAGCGCTCGCCGCAGGTCGCACTCGGCGTGGGCGCGGGCATCGCGCTCGTCAGCGTGATCCCCCCGCTGCTGATGGACCGGCTGCCGCCGTTCGCCAAGCCACCGGACCGGCCCCCGGGTGGCATCTGGCGCAGGCCAGGCGTCGACGCGGGCTGCTGGGCCGGGGTCTCGGCTGGCGCTTGGCGGGGGCTGATCGGCTCGTATGTCCCGGTCGCGCTGGATCAGGCACGGCAGTCCTCCTCGACGATCGGCGTCCTGGTCTCGGTGGCCAACGGCGCATCCGTCGCCGGCTCGGTGCTCGTCGGCCGGGTGCGGCGCGGCGCGTGGTTGACCTGGTCCTACGCCGTCGCGACGCTCGCCACGGGTGCGGCGACGGCACTCGTCGCACTGCTCGCCGGCTCGGTGTGGGGTGCGGGTATCGCGCTGGCGGTGTCCGGCCTCGGCGCGGGCGTCCTGCAGACCGTCGGTCCCGCGATCGCCACCGACGCCGTGCACCCCGAGGAACGCGGCGAAGCCATCGCGGTCGCGGGCACGTTCCGGGCGGGGGCGCTGTTCCTCGCCCCGCTCGGCACCGCGGGGCTCATCATGACCGCGCCGCTCAGCCTCGCCATGGGCGTCATGGGCGTGCTCATCGCCTTACCGGTCGTCACCGCGCGGCGGCTGCACCACCACGTGCGCGCCACTCCCGAAGCAGGGCGGGGCGCTGAGCCAGGCCATGCCCCAGTCGATAAGGAGATGCCATGAGGGCGAGCGTCCGGTCCACCTCGACCAGGGTCCTGCTGGTCTTTCCCGCCATCGTCACCGCCGAGCAAGCCGCCGCGCGACGGCGGCTGCGCCTGCGATGGACGCCGTTGCTCGTGGCCGGCTACCTCGCCTACCGGCTCAGCGGGAAGTACCGGCTGCCCCGTGCGGGCGGGCCGCCCGGCATGTCGCAAGGGATGCCGGAAAAGATCGTCGAGGAAGGCCCGTACGCGCTGACCCGGAATCCGATGTATCTCGGACACCTGGTCTTCCTCACCGGGCTGACGCTCACCACCCGTTCACCGCTGGCCGCCGGGATCGCGGGCTATCACCTGTCGTGGTTCCGCGAGCGGGTGCGTCGCGACGAGCAGCGGCTGCGGGACCGGTTCGGGGATGCGTATGGGGATTACTGCGCGCGGGTGCCGCGCTGGTTGCCGGGTACGCCTGCGCGATAGGGCGAGGGTGCGGTTAGTTGACCAGCCTCCCGAGGCGAGTGACGGGAATTTACCCTATTCGCCCGATTTTCTCCGTCACACGGGCCGGGAGGTTGATCAACAGCGCCACCCGAACGACAGGTGCCGCACATGCTCGACCTGAACTCGGAAGCGTTGACTTCCGAGCTGCTTCCGAGTCGTTCGGCGCTGATCGGCGGGGTTGGTTCCGCGAATCGGCGAGAATGAAGCCGCGAACCGGCGGAATATAGTCCGCAAATCGGCGAAGATCAGCTAGGGTGACGTTGTGAACCAGGAGAAGAAGCTCCCCCGCAGCATCACGTCCCGCGTTGAGGAGGCTCTGACAGACACCCGTATCGTCACGCTCCAGGGTGCCCGACAGGTGGGCAAATCGACACTCGCCGAGGAGATCGTCACGCGACACAGCGGTAGGCTGGTCACCCTCGACGACGAACTAACCCGTACAGCTGCCACGAGCGATCCAGCCACCTTCGTACGTCAGTTCCCGGACGGCCTGCTCGGGATCGATGAAGTTCAGCGAGTCCCGGAGTTGGTACTCGCCCTCAAGGCCGCAGTCGACTCGGACCCAAGGCCCGGTCGATTCCTGCTGACAGGGTCCGCCAACCTGCTCCAGCTTCCGGTTACCCAGGACAGCCTGGCTGGCCGCGCCGAAAGTGTGGAACTGTTTGGCTTCAGCCAAGGCGAGCTACTTGGCATCCGGGAGACGTTCATCGACCGGTTCCTGGCCGGCGAGCTGTTCTTGGAGCATCAGAGCGACCTCACTCGCCACGACTACCTGATTCGGGCCTGTTCAGGAAGCTATCCAGAAGCGCTCAGTCGGCTCACCGAGCGACGACGGGCCGCATGGCTCGACAACTACATCCAACGCATCGTCCAGCGAGATGCCGCCGACATCTCCGGCCTCCATCGCCTAGCCGACCTACCCCGACTGCTCCGGCTGCTCGCCGCCCGGACATCCACGGAACTCAATCAGAGCAACCTCGCGACGGACGCCGACATCCCGGTCCGCACACTGCCGCCGTACCTCGATCTGCTCCAAACTCTCTACCTCATCGATCGACTGCCTGCATGGTCGACAAACCTGTCCAAGCGGGTCGTCGACCGTCCCACCGTGTTCCTTCTGGATACCGGACTGGCAGCCCGGCTCACCAACCTCGCCGCCAAGGGCGCCGGCATCGACACGAATCCGGACGCTGCTGGACGACTCATCGAGACCTTCGTTATCGGCGAACTCCGCCGACAGCTCGGCTGGTCGAACGAGACCCCTCGCATGCATCACTTTCGCGACCGTGACGGAGCGGAAGTAGACGTGATCCTCGAGACTCCGGATGGCCGCATCGCAGCCATCGAAGTCAAGGCAGGCGCAACCGTTCGCACCAAGGACACGCGATGGCTTACCCACCTACGCGACCACCTGGGGAAGCGCTTCGTCGGTGGACTCATCCTTCATGCCGGCCAACAGGCGGCACCACTAGGTGCACGACTCGCGGCCGCCCCCATTGACACCCTCTGGGCCAGCAGGTAGCTGAAGGATCTGTCTCCAACCTGCGCCTGATCACCACCATCAGTGCCTCCCGGTTAGTTGATCAGCCTCCCTGCCGGTGTGACCAAAATTTGTCGGCTTCGCCCGGTTTTACTGGGCTTGCCGGTAGGGTCCCTGATTAACAGCGCCGCCCAGCGCGCGGTCAACCACTCCCCCATCTCGGATGCTGAGCCGACCCTTGCGTGCCCGTGCCGGATCCGCCAGAATAGCGCTAATGGTTAGTCCATAATGCCAACAGAAGGAGTGGGCGTGGCGACGCGTACGACGACCGGAGTCACCCATTACCACGTACAGAAGCAGCGGCGGGCCAAGTTCATAGAGGAGTGGCGCAAGAACCACCGCACCATCGTCGGCGTCGACGACGTCGTCCTGCATAAGACGGCCCGGGGCATGCGATCCGGCGTCTACGTGGGCACCGACGGCGACCGGCCCACCCGCACCATGGACGCGCAGGTCCACGAGATCGACCCCGGCGTCGTGACGACAACGCACCGGCACTCGTGGGACGCCATGGTGTTCGTCGTCGCGGGCTGGGGCTGGACCGAGATCGACGGCCGGCGGATCGAGTGGGGTCCTGGCGACTCGCTGCACCTGCCCGCCTGGGCGTGGCACCGATCCGGCAACGACGGCACGCGGACCACGCGCTACCTCACCTTCTCCAGCGAACCGATGCTGGACACCATGGGCATGGCGATCGTCGAGGACGCGGGCGAAGCCGGCATCGCCGAACTGGCGCAGCGCCCGCCCTATACCCAACACCTGGACGGCGACGACCCGTACGCGAGGCGGATACGCCGGCTCGGCCGGGAACAGCAGGCCCGGCGTGGCGGCAGGCTGCACACCAGCTGGGACGAGCTGGAGCTCCGCAACACCCCTCGCGGCACCCGCACCACCTTCCTGCTCGACCGCGCCATCGGTTACCAGGCCTCCGGCATCACGATGGCGATGTTCGAGATCGCCCCCGGCCGCGGCCAGTCGATGCACCGCCACCCCGGCGAGGCCTGGCTGTACGTGGTGGAGGGATCCGGCCACAGCTACCTCGGCACCGAGCCAGAGGGCGGACAGATGCACCCGTGGAAGAAGGGCGACATCATCGTCGTCGACCACTTCCTCTGGCACCAGCACCTCAACACCGACCCGGACCACACCGCGAAGGTCGTGCGCATCCACATGTTCGACTCGCTGCTGGAGACAATGCGGGCGCTCTGCGATCCGCTGGTCCTCTTCGAGGAGCCACCCGAGCACATCCGGGACGCGCAGGCGGGCGACCCGTCCACCGTCGACTGGCCGGAGCTGACGCGGCCGACGTGGCCGTGACGGCGCAGGCATTGCCGCCGGGAGTGGTCGGCATACACGCGTTGCCCGCCGACCACCACGACGGCCCGTGGGATTCGATGGTGGTGCCCGACGGCACCAAGGAACGGCTGCTGAGCCAGGCCATGCTCGTGTTGCGGCACGGCCACCGGCTCACCGCGCTTTCCGGGGCGCCACACGGGTTGATCGTGCTTGTCGGACCGCCGGGAACCGGGAAGACCACGCTGGCGCAGGGCCTCGCGCAGGCTTCCGCGCTGGCCCTCGCGCCGCACGGCGCGACCACCTTCGTCGAAGTGGACCCGCACGCCTTCCCGAGCGACCTGCTCGGCGAGAGTCAGCGGGCCGTGGCGCGGCTGTTCACCGACACGCTGCCGGAACTCGCCGCCCGTCGCCCGCACACCGTCGTGCTGGTGGACGAGATCGAGGCGCTCGCGGTCCGGCGCAGCACCGCCTCCTTCGAGACCAACCCGGTCGACGTGCACCGGGCGACCGACGCCGTCCTCATGGGACTGGACTCGCTGCGGGCGCGCTGCCCGCACGTGGTGCTGGTCGCGACGACGAACTTCCTCGCCGCGGTCGATGAAGCGGTGCTCTCCCGGGCCGATCTGGTGCTGCGCACCGAACTGCCTGACGAAGCCGCGATCGCGGCGATCCTGCGATCCAGCCTCGAAGAACTCGCCGAGCACTGGCCGGAGCTTCGGCCCCTCGCTACCGATACCGAACTGCACGCCAAGGTGGCGGGCCGCTGTTCGAAGTTCGACGGCAGGCGGGTACGCAAGCTGGTGCTTTCGGCGCTGGCCGGCCGCCCCGAGGTGGCGCTACAGCCAGCGCAGCTACGCGCCGAGGACCTGCTCGCCGCCGCCGAGGCGGGGCAGGCCGAGCTGCCATGAGCGGTTACGTCGAACTGCCCGTCGGGGCCGCGCCCGGCAGCACACGTTTCGGCAGCGATCTGGTGGCCGACGTGCTGCGTGCCCTCGGCGTGCGCTACCTGCCGATGAATCCCGGCTCCTCGTTCCGAGGCCTGCACGACTCGGTGGTCAACCACGGCGGTAACCGCGACCCGCAACTGCTGCTGTGCCTGCACGAGGAGATCGCCGTGTCGCTGGCGCACGGCTACGCGAAGGCCACCGGCGGCGTCGGCATGGCCGCCGTGCATGACCTCGTCGGGCTGATGCACGCGTCGATGGCGGTCTACGACGCGTTCTGCGACCGCACCCCCATGCTGCTGCTGGGCGGGAGCGGACCCGCCGATCCCGCCCAGCGGCGACCCATCGACTGGGTGCACTCGGCCACGACGCAGGCGCAGCTGGTCCGTGACTACGTGGTTTGGGACGCCGAGCCCGCCACGGCGGCCGCCGCGGTCACCGACATCGTGCGAGCGCACCAGCGCGCACAGTCCGCACCCTGCGGTCCGGCCTACGTCTCGCTGGACGCCGGGGCTCAGGAGTCAACGCTCGAAGAGTCCGCCGCATTGCCCGACCTCGAACTGCATGCACCGGCGCCCCGGATCGCACCGGATCCGGCGGCACTGACCCAGGCCGCCGAACTGCTCGCCACCGCGCGGTACCCGGTCGTCGTCGCAGGCCGCGTTGGCCTTGACCCGCAGGCGACCGAACCCATCAGCGAGCTCGTCGAACTGCTCGGCGCGGCCTACCGCGACGATCGCAACTGTGTTGTGCTGCCGACCGATCATCCGCAGAACCTCAACGGTGATACGGAAATTCTGCGCCAGGCCGACGTCGTGCTCGCCATCGACGTCGTCGATCTGCCCGGTCTGCTCGGGCGTGGACAATCGCGCGGCGAGCGGGGCGCGACACCGGCGGCTCCGGCGAACCTGCCCGCCATCGTCGATCTGTCCCACGGCGACCTCGGCCTGCGATCCTGGACCAACGCCTTCGCGGCACCGGTGCCCCGTACCGTCGCGCTGCTGGCCGATCCGCTGCTCGGGGTGTCCCAGCTCATCGAGGAACTGCGCGGCCTGATCGACACGGACGCCGCCTCGCGCAGGCGCGCCGAGGTGTCCGCCCGCCACGAGCTGCTGCGCGAGGAACAGGCGAGCGCGGTCAAGGCGCGGTGGGCCGACAGCCCGATCTCGCCCGCACGCCTGGTCGCCGAGACCTGGGCCGCTGTCCGCGACATCGATCACCTGCTGTGCCTGCGGAACACCCGAACCTGGCCGGAGGGGGCATGGCGGTTCCCCGGTGCGGGCTCCTACCTCGGCCACTCCGGGGGCGGTGGCGTCGGCTACGGGCCGGGCGCGATGGTGGGCGGCGCGCTGGCGGCGCGAGACGACGGCAGGCTCGGCGTCGGCATCATCGGCGACGGTGACCTGCTGATGGCGGCCGGTGCACTGTGGACCGCGGTGCACTACCGGATCCCGATGCTGCTCGTCGTCAACGACAACGGGTCCTTCTACAACGACGAACCCCACCAGGCGTCGGTCGCTCGCCACCGAGGGCGGCCCGAAGCCAACTCCTGGATCGGCATGCGGATCGCCGACCCCGCTGTCGACATCGCGGGGCTGGCCCGCTCATACGGCTGCTGGGCACGCGGGCCGGTGGACGATCCGGAGTCATTGCCGGAACTACTGGCCGAGGCGGTAACGGCAGCGCTCGCCGGCGAAGTGGCCGTAGTGGCCGTGAGGACGGCGCCACAATGAACGCGGCGAATTCTGAACGCCTCGACCCCGCACACACCGCGCTGGTCGTCTTCGACCTGCTCGAGTGCTACCGGCAAGCCGCGGAAGCGGCCGGAGTCATCGAGCCGGTGCGCAGGCTGATTCTCCAGTGCCGTGCGCGCGGCGTTGCCCTCGCGTGGGCCAGGGCGGATCACCGCGCCGACGGCCTCGACTTCGCCCGCACCGTCACCGATACCGACAGCAAGCACCGCCCGTGGGGCCCCGACAATCCGCCGCCCACCGCTCCGCCTTACGGGTCGGGCTCGCCGATGTATCGCTCCCTCGCCGAGCTCGGCCAGTCCGAAGAGGACTACGACGTGCCGAAGCATCGCTGGTCGGCGTTCCACGGCACCCACCTCGACACCTCGCTGCGCGTGCGGAACATCGACACCATCCTGCTCGTCGGCGGCTCGACTCACGTCGGCGTCGCGTCGACCGCCTACGACGCCCGCGACATGGACTACCAGATCGTCGTGGTGCGCGACGGGCTCACCGGGCAGCAGCCGCAACGCGACTTCTTCGCCGATCACGTCTTTCCCCGGATGTGCCGGGTCCGCACCAGCGACGAGGTGCTCGCCATGTTCGACCGAACCGACCGCGAGGAGTAGCAGTGAACAACTTCGCCCCCTACGACGCTCCCCAATGGGGCTCCGACGTGATGGTCGACGTGCTCCGCGGGCTTGGCATGAAATACGTCGCCCTCAACCCCGGATCGTCCTTCCGCGGCCTGCACGACTCGCTGGTCAACTACGGCGGCGACGAGATCGAGATGATCGAGTGCCCGCACGAGAAGATCGCGGTGGGCGTCGCGCACGGCTACGCCAAGGCCACCGGCGAATCCATGGCGGTCATCCTGCACGACCTTGTCGGGCTGCTGCACGGCACGATGGGCGTCTACTACGCCTACATCGACCGCGCTCCGGTGCTCATCCTCGGCGGCTCCGGCCCCGGCGACCACTCCCGCCGGCGGCCGAACATCGACTGGATCCACTCCGCGAACGTGCAGGGCGAAGCCGTGCGGGCCTACACCAAGTGGGACCACGAGCCGCGCTCGCTGGCCTCGGTCCCCACCGTGCTGGCCCGCGGTCACCGCATCTCCCTCGAGGAACCGCGCGGCCCGGTCTACATCGCACTCGACGCGGCCCTGCAAGAGGACCCGGCCGACGCGCCGGTGCCGCTCGACGACCTGCCCCGGCTGGCCACGGTTCCGTCGGCCATCGGGCCGGACCCGAAGGCCCTCACCACGCTGGCCGAACGCCTCTGCGCCGCCGAGCGGCCGGTCATGGTGCTCGGCTATCCCGGCCGCGAACCCGCATCGTTCGACGTGCTCGTCGAGCTCGCCGAGACGGTCGGCATCGGCGCGCACGACACCAACGCCCGGCTGAACTTCCCGAACCGCCATCCGCTTTGTGTGACCGGTTCCGACGCACTCGAGTCCGCGGACTGTGTGCTGTTCGTCGATGTCAAGGACATGGGCAAGGCGACGCAGAAGCTGGAATCCACCACCCGCAGCGTGGTGTCCCGGCTCGCTCCCGGCTGCACCGTGCTCGACCTCGGCTTCAACGACGTGGGCATCTCGTCGTGGAGCGAGGACTACGCCGAGTGCCTCCCGGTCGACGTACACGTCACCGCGGACACCACCGTCGCCCTCCCGGCTTTGCTCGAAACCTGCCGGGGGCTCGTCGAGAACGACTCGGCGCAGCGGGCGGCGGACCGGCAAGCCTGGCGGGATGGGCTGTCCCAGCGGCATGCCGACACCTGGCGTGACTGGACGTTGCAAGCGGAGAAGGTGCGCGACGACAGCCCGGTCTCGACCGCCCGGCTGACCGGTGAGGTGTGGCAGGTGATCAAGGACTACGACTGGGTACTCACCGCGGGCACGGCCTCCGAATGGGCCACGCGGACCTGGGACTTCGACCGCCCGCACCGCCACCCCGGAAAGCATCTGGGCACCGCGACCCAGATCGGCATCTCGCTCGGCGTGGCACTGGCGCACAAGGGCACCGGACGGCTGGTGGTCGACCTACAGCCCGACGGCGACCTGATGTTCGACGTCGGCGCGCTGTGGGTCGCGGCGCGCTACGAGCTGCCGCTGCTCGTCGTGATGTTCAACAACCGGGCCTACTACAACGACTGGGAGCACCAGGAGCGGCTCGCCCGCCAGCGCGGCACCCCGATGGACCGCGCGCACATCGGCATGGCGATCGACACGCCCGCACCGGACTTCGCTGCCATCGCCCGCGGCTTCGGCTGGTGGGCGGAAGGTCCCGTCGACGACCCGGATTCGGTGGGGGAAGCGGTGCGCCGGGCCGCCGCACACGTCTCGGAGACCGGCACGCCCGCCCTGGTCGACGTCCTCTGCCAGCCGAAGTGAGTGCGGCTCAGCGCGGCAGATCGAGGTTAAACACGAGCGACTTGATGGTGACCGGCACGGTGTGGGACGGCTCGCGCAGCTTGCCGATGTCGATGTAGTCGAAGTCCCACAGCCGGACGCCGTCGATCACCAGCAGTTCACTGCCGACGCCGAGCTCCTCGCGCAGGATCGAACCCAGCGTGAGCGCCACGTCGCCATCGAGGATCAAGTAGAGCGGCAACCGCCGGTCGATTCGCTCGGCCAGGGCGCGGATGATGCCGTGCGCGAAACCGAGCAGCCGCTCGTAGGCGGGCGCACCCTCCCAGCCCATGGCCAGCGCCAGATCCGAGGTGGCATCGAGATCGAAGGCGGCGAGGTGCTTCCGGATGGCCGCGGCGAGCGCATCGGGTTCGACCTGTTCGTCCAATGTGTACTCTGGGCGGATGACCTGCAGGTTGCGTCGCGGCAGCAGGCTGTCCGGATCCGAGATATAGCTGGTGTTTCCGCTCAGCTGCACGCTGTATTCCGAGGCGCCGAGCACCGTCGCGCGAATGCACTCTCCCGCGGGCAGGAGCGGTGCGGGCAGGGCGCCTGCCGCCACCCGGGCGCGCAGGGAGCAACCGAGCCGCCTGCCGAGATCGCCGAAGTCTCGCGTCTCGCGGCCGTAGACGTACTCGCCCACGCCGCCGGAGAACATGACCCCGTCCAGCGTGCCGAAGTCGTCGATCGGCTCGGTCAGGAAGAGCTCTCGTATCGCGGCGGGCAGCGGGCGTTCGGTGATGGCCGAGATCACCGCGTCCGCCATGCCCTCGGCCACCTGATCGAGTTCGGCCTGCTTCACCTCGTCACCGATGGTGAAGGTGAAGCCCGCCCGGCTCGCGTGTTGGCGCCCGGCGGGCTCCAGGCGCACCACGCGGTCATCGTCGTCGACCACCTGGAGCCGCCCGCCGACATGCACGGCAGCCGTGGCGATCACCCGGCCGTGGTCGATCAGACCGAGTTTCGTGGTGCCGCCGCCGATATCGATGTTGAGGATGCGCGCGCCGTGATCGTGCGACACCCTTGCCGCCCCGGACCCGTACGCCGCCAGCATGGCCTCCATGTTGTGGCCCGCGCTGGCGCACACCAGCTCCCCGCCGTGTGCCGAAAGCACCTCGGCGATCCGCGAGGCGTTTTCGCGCCGCAACGCCTCGCCGGTGAGAATGAGCACGCCGGTGTCGATGCGGTCGGGATGCTGCCCCGCCGCCTCGTAGGCGTCGCCGACGATCGCCGCCAGCCGTACGGCGTCAATGGTGCGTTCGCCGACATACGGCGTCAGCTCGACCGGCGATTGGAAGAGCGTGTCGCGACGGATGACGGTGTACCGGCTCGTCAGGTCCTCACCGAGCCTGCGCAGGTGAAGCTGCGAGAACGCCACCTGCGTGCCGGACGAACCGATGTCGATGCCCACGCTGCGCAGCGTCACGTTGTCCTGCTGCCAGATCGGGTTCAGCTCGATCGGCCCGACATCGGACTCACCGTAGTGAGCTCCGTGGCGGTCCACGTGGTGATGGTTCACGCCGATGGCGTGGGATTCGGGGGCAGATCCGCCAGCTCGGCTTCGTAGACATCGTCCATTTTGGGCTCCAGCCCGTGCTCGGCGAGCGCCTTCATGAACAGCGTCCGTACCGTGGCCGACTCGTCGGCGTAGTCGATCTGGTCGCCGCCGATGCGCTGCGAGATCCACGCCTTCGGCACACCCTGTGCGTTGCGCAGCGAGACTCCCTCGTGCTTGAACGCGAGGTAGCGGGCGGGTTCGGCGCCGGTGTTGAAGTGCTGGTGGTACCACATGTTCGGCGGCACGATCAGGCATCCGGGCCGCCAGTCGTAGCGTTGCGGCTCTTCCCCTTCCGGCCACATGAGACTGAAGCCTTCGCCGGACAGGATGATCACATGCGCGCCCGGCCCGTGCCGGTGGGCCTTCTTGTACGTCGCAGGCGGGAACTGGGAGATATGACTGTTCATCGACCCCTTCGCCATGTTGAAGCGGATGTGGCCGCCGCCCGCGCCACGTTCCTTGGCCGCGATCAGGGGCAGATTGACCGCGTCCGCGACGAAGTTGGTCTCCAGCAGCAGGCCCTTCTGCTCGCCCTTGTTCGTGAAGTAGTCCGGCTCACCGGCGAAGCGCGCGGTGAAGTCGTAGGAGGTGTTGAAGACGAAGTCCACGTCGTCGTAGAGGTTGATGACCGGGGGCAGGTTGGTCACCGCGACGAAGCGGGCCGGCTTGCTGCCCGAGCCGTTGAAGTGCTGATGCCGGGTGTTCAGCGGGATCGCGAACATCGCGCCCTTGCCCCACTCGAAGCTCACCGCGGCGCCCGCGTCGTTGGTCACCGTGGTGGAGCCCTGGCCGTCGAGGACCAGGATCATCTCCTCGTACAACTGCCGCTGCGGCGCCAGCTTGCCCGCCGCGGGGATCTCGCAGACGTAGCAGTCGTTCGAGGTCCGGGATGCCTCGTGGTTGATGAAGACGCCGGCGCCCCCGCGCCGCTCCCAGGGCAACAGCTCGACCGTACTGAGGTTGGGCACGTACTGCGCGCTGATGATCTCGAGGCCTTCGTCGTGCACCCACCGGGTGTATGGCGAGTCCTTCTCCGTGGCGAACTTCTTCGCCAGTTCGTCCGAGACGAGCCCATCCCTGGCCATGCAGGTTCCCTTCGAAGTCACCGCAGCTGGAGTTAAAATGGTATAACCATTAGCTAGGCGAGTCAATCCGCGCCTCTGCTATTCGTTGGCCGTGATGATGCGCGCGAACAGGGTCTCCAGCCCTGGCGCCTCGGGAAGGAAGCGCTGCTGCACGAGGAAGCCCAGCAACGCCTCGAGCGCGGTCCGATTGACCTCCAGGCCGTAGGGCCACGGGTCGCCACCGAACAACTCGTCGACCTCTTCGAGATCGGCGTGCAGCCAGGGCAGCATGTAGCGGCTCGTCCCGCTGAAGCGCATCTGGTCCAGGCACCAGCGCTTTGCCGCTTCGAAGGCTTTGACCAGACTCTCGGCCACCCACGGGTGGCGATCGAGCAGGTCTTCGCGAACGACAACGGTATGCATCATCGGGAAGATGCCTGACCGCTGAAACCACGCGCGCTCCTCCGCGCGGGGATCGGCGAACAACCGGCGTACGGCGGTGTCGCGACCGAACGACCGGGGCGTGCGCGCACCCAGGTAGGCGTCGATCTCGCCACGCGCGAGGAGGTCGTCGAGACACCGGCCGGGTTCGATGAACGTGATGTCGAGCGGGCCGTCGGGGCGGCGGTCCACGACCGGATCGGATTCCCGCGGGGCGTTCACGCCGCCCTCGAACCAGCGCACCCGCGAGAAGTCCACGCCGTAGTCGCGCTGAAGGATCCCGCGGATCCACACGCCGGCGGTCTGGTGGTATTCCTGCACGCCCACGCGCTTTTCGGCGAGGTCGACCGGCACGTTGATGCCGGCGCCGTCGTGCACGAATACGTAGCCGTGACGGAACATGCGCGACGGGAAGACCGGAAGCGCGATGAAAGGCAGCTCGCCGCGCGCCCGCAGCTGGAAATAGAGCGACGTCGACATCTCCGCGGCGTCGAACGACTCCTTGTGGACCATGCGGGCGAACAGCTCCGGCGGCGACTGGATCGGAACGTAGACCAGATCGACGCCCTCCGGCCGCACGATCCCGTTACGCAGCGCCTCGGTGCGATCGTAGGGACCGCACGCCAGCGTGACGGTCAGTCGGCTCATCGGGCTCCTTTCGCGGCCGGCCATCCTCGACGTGGCCTCTCACTCCAGGAGAGATTCGCCGACGCGTAAGGAGGACCGCCAGCCGCAGCGCTCGCATGCTAAGACGACGATCTCGCGCCTGCCGTTCGGCGTGCACTGTCATAGGCACCAGCACCGGCGATCAGCGCCGGAAGTGCGAGCGAAGGGATTCACATGACCGCGAAGATTCGCGACATCGGCACCATCGGTCTCGTGGGGTGGGGACGCATGGGGGGCATGATCGGGAAGTACGCCGCCCAGCGTGGCTGGCCGGTCACCGCCTTCGACCCGTCCGCCGACGCCTGCGCGGCGGCCGAGGACGCGGGAGCCACCGTCGCCGGCAGCGTCGCGGATGTCGCCGCCACCAGTGACTTGGTGCTGCTGGTCGTGGTCGACGACGAGCAGGTCAAGCAGGCCATCACCGGTCCAGGCGGGGTGCTGGAAACCGCGCGGCCGGGCACCGTGGTCGCCATCTGCCCCTCGGTGCGCCCCGACACCTGCGTCGCCATGGCTGACGCCGGCCGCGAACACGGCGTGCACGTAATCGACGTCGCGCTGGTCGGCGGTGAGCGCGGGGCCGAAGCGGGCGCTCTCAAGCTCATGTGCGGCGGCCAGGCCGAGGTCATCGACGCGTGCCTGCCCGCATTCGCCGCCTTCGCCATCGACGTCTGCCACGTCGGCGACGTCGGCGCGGGCCAGGTCGCCAAGACCGCCAACAACCTGCTGCTGTGGAGTTGCCTGCGCGCGAACTACGAGGCGTTGACGCTGGCGAAGAAGCTCGGCGTGCAGCCGGGCAAACTCCGCTCGTTCCTCAACATCGGCAGCGGCGCCAACCGCCCGCTGGCCGAGTGGGGCTCGCAGCGGCTGCGGTGGCCGAAGAAGGACCTGGAGATCGCGCTGGCGCTGGCCGAGGAAGCCGGCGTCGAAATGCCCCTCATCGAGCGGCTCGCACCGCTGATGGCGGAAACCACCGTCGAGGACCTGGCCGAACTCCGCTGACGTACTGGCCGCCCGCGGGGTCGTGAGTGATCAAGCGTGCTGGGGCACGGTTTTTCACGCACGAGCGAAGCTGGGGGCCGACACGCCGCGATAAATACAAGGATGTCGAATATTTGTTCGATATCATGGTGTGGTGACGACGTTCGTGCAGGCCGGCTCCGCCGCGGGGATACTGTTCCTTCCCCGCGACGTGGTCGGCCCTGTGCCGGTGAAAGACGGCCCGTTTCGCGACGTGGAAGTGTTGTCGTTGCCGGGCTGGCAGGTCGCGGAGTT
>WHSS01000143.1 GCA_009379975.1 Actinophytocola sp. | reverse complement strand
GGCATCCCTTCCCCAGCGTGCGCTTCGACGCCATCTACTCAAGGTAGGAGCCCAGTGCGGTAATCCCGCACGCTGGGATCTGTGCGGGGGGCCGCCCGCAAGGGCGGTCCCTACCGCGATTGACGTTGAGCCCGACCTATCCTATGAACGTCACACCCGCACAGCGCGAACCGCGCGCTACCGCACCGAGCGCCGCATCGCCGCGCTGGCGAGGTCGACCGCGAACGTCAGCACGATCAGCGTGATGATCGTGCTGAGCGCGCCGGCGTAGTTCAAGCTGCCGATCTGGTGATCCAGCGCGAGGCCGAGCCCGCCGGCGCCCACCACGCCGACCACCACGGTTTCCCGGATGGTGACCTCCCACCGGTACAGCCCGTACGCGACGAAGCGCGGCGTCGCCGCCGGAATCACGCCGTAGCAGAACACCTGCGACTCCGAAGCGCCCTGCGCACGCAACGCACGCAACGGCCTGCCGTCGAGGTTCTCCGCCGACTCGGCCATCAACCGGCCGAGCACGCCCGCGGTGTACACGCCGAGCGCGAGCGCGCCGGGCAGGATGCCGGGGTAGAGCACGAACAGCAGCAGCAGCGCCCAGACCGGCGGCGGGATCGCCCGCATCACGATCAGCAGTAACCGGCTCAGCGCTACGGTGATGGTGCGTGCGACCCGCCGGAACCCGCTTGGCGCCGACTGCCGTCCCATCCGCGACAGGTTCGCGGCGGGGAACGCCAGTAGCGCGCCACCCCAGAACGCGAACGCCATGGCCAGTACCGACATCGCCAGCGTGACCCCACTCAGCTCGATCAGCCTGCCGAACCCGCCTTCGCCGAGCGCGGGTGGCCAGGTGTCAGCGAGCAGTTGGCCGGCGAACTCCCAGGTGCGGCCGCTCCACAGCACCGCGACGTCCAGCCCGACCCACCAGGTCGAGAAGCCGATCAAGATCGCGCCGAAGAGCAGGGATCCGGTCAGCACCCGGTCGCGGTGGTGGCTGCGCGTCACGCGGCGGGACCGGACCGTCGCGCTCCAGTAGTCGGCGGCGACGCTGAGCAGGATCAACGCATAGAGCAAGGTCCAGATCTCGGCGTACTTCAGCGCCTGGAAGCTCAGCGCGAGCTGGTAGCCGAGCCCGCCCGCTCCGACGAGCCCGAGGATCGCCGCGCTCCGGATCGCGCATTCGAACCGGTAGAAGCCGTAGGAGAGCAGGTCGGACAGCGCCGGCGGCAGCAGGCCGTAAATGATGGCGGAGCGTTTCCCCGCACCGGACGCCAGCAACGCCGTGTACGGCTTGCGGGAGGTCTCGTCGAGCAACTCGGAGAACACCTTGGCCGTCACCGCGCCGAATGGGATGCCGATGGCCAGCACCGCGACGATCGGATCCAGCCCGAAGATCACCAGGAAGAACAGTCCCCAGACCACTTCGTGAATGCCGCGCGGGAGGACGAGCACCGCGCGCGCGAGCAGCCACCCGGCGACGCCTCGCCTGCCGCGGGAACGGGCACCCGACGTCCACCAGGTCTGCGAGGTGAGTACCCCGCCGATGACACCGATCACCAGGCTCAGCGCGGTGCCGAGCACGGCGTAGCTCAGTGTCGTCAGCGTGGAGACCGCGGTGAGCTGGAGGAAATCGCCGTCGAGGCGGGGATCCAGCGCGGCGGCGAAGAACTCGACGAACGCCTCGCCACCCTCCGGTTTCACCAGGGCGGTGGAGCCGAAGCCCGCGGCCGCGAGCGAGGCGATCAGCGCCGCACCGAACAGCAGGAGCCAGAGCCACCGCCGTGTCGAGCGCCGACGTCCACCGCTCGGCGCCTGCCTGACCGGTGGTGAGGTCGCCTCGCCCTGCTCGAGCGCCCGAGTGGTTACCGTCATGGTGAGCCGGCGGTGCTCTCAAAGGCATACAGGGCGGTCATTTCGGAGTCGAGGAGCTCACCGCGTGGTTTGTCGAACGCGATCCGGCCCGCGCGCAGCCCCACTACCCGCTCGAACTTGTCGAGTGCCATGTCGACGTCGTGCAAGCTGGCGAGCAACGCCGCACCGGTCTCCTCGCTGAGATCGAGCAGCAGCTGGATGATCTCCCTGCCCCTGGCAGGATCCAAGCTGGCGACGGGCTCGTCGGCCAGGATCGCGCTGGGCTGCTGGATGAGTACCCGGGCGATGGCCACCCGTTGCTGCTCGCCGCCGGAGAGGTCGCCGGTGCGCTCGTTGAGTTTGTCGCCGATGCCGACCCGATCGAGGGCGGCTCGGACCGGCTGGATATCCCGCGGCAGCAGCAGCGACAGCGCCGCCTTCCAGAACGGCCACGTGCCGAGCCTGCCCGCGTTGACGTTGTGCACCGTGCGCAACTGGTCGACCAGATCGAACTGCTGGTGAATGGTGCCGACCCGCCGCTGGGTCGCCCGCACCTGGCGTGCGGTGGCCTTCCGATAGTCGCATCCGAGCGCGATGACCGAGCCCTCGGTCGCCGCCGTCGTGCCGTTGAGCAGCCCGATGAGGCTGGTCTTGCCCGCCCCGCTCGGCCCGATGATGGCCACCCGCTCGCCCGCCCGGACATCGAGGTCGATGCCGGCCAAGGCGTTCGTGGTGCCCAGCCGGATACCAGCTCCGCGGAGCCGGAACACCTGCTCGGATGTGATGACCATCAGTTCAGCAGTCCCAGCGAACGGGCGACCGCTTCGATCTCCCGGTAGTTGCCCGGCTCGGTCTCGACGAACGATCCGGCTGTGAACAGTTCCAGGATCTTGCGCTCCTCCCCGTCGCTACCGTCGAGATCGAGCAGCGCGCCCTTGAGCTTTTCGGTGAAGCCGTCGCCGAACACCTCGTCGAGGCCGGGCCGGGCCAGCCAGTGATAGTCGTGATATGGCGGGGTGCGGAAGATCTCGCGCACCTTCTTCTTGTCGATCTTGCCGGCCTCCACCCGCTCGTCCCACACCGCGGAGCTGAGCGCGCCGACCTGATAAGTGCCCGCCTGCACCAGCGCCGCCGTGGCGTCGTGGGAGTCCGAATAGCCGGGCTCGCCCTTGAACTGCTCGGTGGAGACACCCGCCTCGTTCAGGAAGTGCTGCGGCATGACCCGGCCCGAGGTGGAGACGTCGCTACCGAAGGTGAACGAGTGGCCCGCGAGGGATTTCAGCCCCGCCACGTCCTTGACCGGCTCCAGTCCGGTCGCCTGGTTGGCGATGAACACGCTGCGGAACTCCTCGTCGATGTCCCGCTGGGCGAGCGGGACCGCGTCGGGGACCTTCGCGCGGGCTTGCACCCCGGTGAGCCCGCCGAAGAACACCAGGTGCAAGTCGCCACGAGCGAAGGTGGTCACCGATGCGGTGTAGTCGCTGACATTGGAGTAGCTGACCTCGACATCGAGCCGCTTGCTCAGGTACTTCGACAGCGCGCCGTAGGTCCGTTGCAGCTCTTGCGGATCCTGATCCGGTATGGCGCTGATCTTGAGGACCTCCTTGCCGCCGCTTCCGGCGGAAGCGCGTGGATCCCCAGGCGAGGTGCCACATGCCGTGAGCACCAGGGCGATCACCGCTATCAGGGGCATGACGAGCGTGCGGAGTCGAGATTTGTTCACCTAGCGCTCCTTCTATACCGGGACAGCTACGGACAGATCAGCCAGCAGGTGCGACCAGGCCGCTCGCTCGCGCTGGGGGTCCACCATGGGGCGCAGCCGGTCGCAGCGCGCGGTGAGTTCGGCGTAGTACCCATCGCGATCGGATTCCGCCGCGTGCAGCGCGTCGGCGAGACCGACGGCGTCGCCCGCGGCGAAATAGCCGGGGTAGTCCTCGCCGAGCAGGCCCACTGAGCCGGGTATCGACGAGGCCAGCACCGGAACGCCCGCGGCCAGCGCCTCGGAGACGACGTTGGCGCCGCCCTCGTGCCGGGAGGGCAGCACCAGCAGCCTGCTCCTCGCGATGACCCCGAGCGCGGCGTCCCGCGGCAGTTCGCCGAGCCAGTCGTATCGGGTATTCGCCGCCGACTCGGCGCGACAGCACTCGGTCAGTTCCTCGTCGAGCCCGGCACCGACGTGAGTCACGACCACGCGGGAGTCCGCCGGCAGCAGCCGGGTGGCCTCGGCGGCGAGCATCGGGTCCTTCACCGGGCGGATATGGGCGAGCAGCGCCACCTCGAACGCGTCACGCCGAGGTGCCGACCGTGCCATCGACGGCACCGACTGGATGATCACCGTCGCCCGAGCACGCAGTTCGTCGTCGAGTTGGTCGAGGCCGGCGGGTTGCAGCACCACGATCCGATCGGCTGCGCCGAGCACGGCGGGATTGACACCGGTGCTCGCCAGGTCCGGGTACAGATCGGTGCCGGTCAGCGCCAGCACGATCGGCGCGTGCGGGTGGGCCGCTCTGAAGGCCTGTACGGCGGCGGCGCTCTTGGCCGCGTGCAACGCCACCAGCGCGCTGTAGGTGCCAGGCACATACCGCTCGTCGGTCACCACCTGGTGGCCGAGCTCGCGCAGGATCCGCGCCCACCGTTGCGCCGTCACGCCGTTGCCTAACGCAGACGTCGGGGGAGCGGGACTGACCAGCAAGATCATCGAGCGCACGTCCGCAGTCCGGCGAACACGTCGCGGCGATCGGCCGGGAAGTAGTTGCGCATGCTCGCCCGGACGTAGCGGCCGCGGGTACTCCACGCGCCGCCGCGCAGCACCTTGCGCTGCCCGAAGAACTGCTCTGAGTTCTCGTAGTAGGCGTCGCGCTCGAAGTTGGGGTATGCGGTGAAATCGCTGGCCGTCCACTCCCAGACGTTGCCGATCAGCTGCCGGACCCCGCTGGGGCTGTCGCCATCGGCGCAGGCTCCGACATGGACCGGACCGGCCGAGCGCCAGTCGGTGGCGGCCTGCGCGGCGGTGGGCAGCTCATTACCCCAGGGGTAGCTCGCGCGCTGCCGTCCACCGTCCGTCGCGGCGTACTCCCACTCCTGCTCGGTCGGCAGCCTGCGGCCGGCCCAGCGGGCGAACGCGTCGGCCTCCCACCAGCTCACGTGGCTGACCGGGAACTCGGGCTCGAGGTCGACCCAGCGGTCGAAATGCCTGCGTTGCCAGCCGCCGTCGCCCTCACGCCAATACAGCGGATGCGCGGAGCCGGTCTCGGCGAGCCACGCACCGCCGTCCGACCACAGGCTCGGGGTGCGGTAGCCGCCGTCTTCGACGAAGCGCGCGAAGTCCTGCTGGGTCACGGCCGCCTTGGCCATCGCGAACGGCGCGATCTCGACCGGGTGCGCCCACTTCTCGTTGTCGTAGACGAAGGGATCCGACCTGAGCCCCCCGAGCAGGAACCGGCCCGCGCCGAACTGGGCCTCGCCACGCCAGTCTCCGTCCCCCGGCTCGAAATCGGCTGGAGTGTCGGTGAGCCCCGCCAGTGCGGGCAGCGGCAAGCCGAGCGTCTGGCGGGTGTAGGTCAGCGCCTCGGCGTGGGTGTCGTGATGGTGCACGCTGTACCGGGCGAAATGCCGCACCACGTCCGTCGAACCGGGGTCCGTTACCGCGTCGGCGACCCGCTCGGCCACGGTTCGCACGTATTTGACCGTCTCGGCCCGGCTGGGCAGGTTGAGCCGCCAGCGGGTGTCGTGGGGGATGGCGCCGGAGTCGTAGATCGCGTCGCCGAACTCCAGGATCGGCTCGTGGCCGCACGCCCGCCGCAGCACGAACAGCTCCTGGAACCACGCGATGTGCCCGATCTCCCAGATCAGCGGGTTCACCGTGGGCAACAACGGCCCCACCATCTGCTCATCGGTGAGGTCGTCGACCAGTTCAAGCACGCGTTGCGCCCCGTCGACGGCCCACCGGGCCAGTTCCTCCGCCGTGCTTGCCGAGTTGTCCACGCGCCACCGCCCTCTTCTGCGTCTTATTCGTAAGTCGGGCTATTCACTTCTTCTCGCCTCACCCGGATTTTGTCCGTTACCTGCAGCCAGTCGTCGCGAACCACCCTCCGGGCGGCCCCGCCGACTGACTTGCGAATAACCCTCCGGGTCGTCTTCACCACTGAAACCGCGGCCGAGACTCGCTCGCCGCTACCACCGAATCACGGAACACCCCGTCGTCGCTACCTTCGCGAGACTTCGTAACACATTGATCAGCACTCGGTCACCACCTCGGCGGTGATCAGCCGTGACGATCCCGGTACGAGCCGGGGGAGGAGCCGGTCCAGCGCTTGAACGCCCGGTGAAACGCGCTCGGCTCCGAGTAGCCGAGCCGTTGCGCGATGTCCTCGACCGTGTCGTCGCCGCCGCTGAGGGCCGCGATCGCGATGTCGCGGCGGAGCTCGTCCTTGAGTTCGCGGTACGACGTGCCTTCCTCGGCGAGCCTGCGCCGCAGCGTCTGCGGGCTCGTCGACAGCTGCGCCGCGACCGCGTCGAGCGAGGGCAGGTCCGTGGGGTTGGCGTGGCCGAGGATGCGCCGGAGGGCCTCACCCGCGCTGGTGGCGTAATCCGGTGCCGCCGCGAGGTCGGCGGGCGCGTGCCGCAGGAAGTCGGTCAGCGCCGAAGCATCCCGAACCACCGGCATCGCGAGGAACTTCCGGTCGAAGGTCGCGGCGGTGCCTTCGCGGCCGAAATGCGAGTGACAGCCGAACACCAGGTCGTACTCATCACCGTGCGGTGGCCGCGGATACCGGAACTCCATCCGCCGCAACGGGATGCGCCGCCCGACCAGCCAGCTCGAGAAGCCGTGCCAGATGATCATGATTCCTTCGCACATGAAGTGGTCAGGATCACGGACCCCTCGGATGTCGAGTTCGATGCGGGCCTCGTCGCCGTGACAGCGAATCCGGAAGCGGGGTGTGCCCGGGAAAAGTTCGTAGAATTTCGTCGCCCGGCGCAGCGCGGAACGGAGGTCCGTCGTATGCACCGCGGCATGGCACATCATCGCGAAAGTGCCCCGGCGGCTCGGGTACGGTCCCAGTCCCATGAACTCGTCGTCGAGGGTGGCTATCAGCACCCTGACCAGGCTCGCGGCCTGCGGGGCGGTCACCCGGGCACGGTCATCCGAGAGCAATGTCGGCGCGATTCCAGCGCTGTGCAGCAGCGGCTCGAGGTCGACGCCCTTGCGCCGCGCACCTGCCAGTGCGCCCCGGATGTGCTGGATGGAAATCGTGCGAACAGTCATGGTTAAGGCGAACAGTACCGAGCGTCCAACGCGGTTTTCGAGAGCCCGCGACAAGGGTCACCGGGCAGGCTGAGCACTCTGGGCAGGAATACCGAGCAGTAGCGTCCTGGCGCGCTGCCGCGGTGCCCCCGATCTTGGAGACATGCGAAGTTCTCAGGGAAGTCCCGGCGCGCGTCTGGCCGGCCTCGGCGGTTACCGGCCGGCAGCGGCACTCGACAACGACGAGCTGGCCGCCCGGTTCGGCAAGACGGCCGAGTGGATGCACGCGCGCACCGGCATGCGAGCTCGCACCCAGGCCACCGAAGAGGACACCGTCGTCACCATGGGTGCGGCCGCGGCGGCCGACGCGCTGCGCAATTCGCAGGTGGATCCGGAGCAGGTCGATCTGGTGATCGCCGCGAGCTGTACCGCGGAAACCCCCATCCCGAGCGTCGCCGCCGTGGTGGCGGGCAAGCTGGGCATCAAGTCCGCCGGGGTGTTCGACCTCAACTCCGCCTGCGCCGGCTTCTGCTACGCCATCGCGGTCGCGGCGGATCTGGTGCGGGCGGGCTCGGCGCGCACCGTGCTGGTCGTCGGGTCGGAGCGGATGAGCACCTGGATCGACAAGGCGGACCTCGGGACGTCGATCATCTTCGGCGATGGGGCGGGCGCGGCCGTGGTCACGGCCGCCGAGCAGACCGGCATCGGCCCGGTGGTGTGGGGAGGCGACGGCACCGGGGCGGATCTGATCAGCATCGACCCGGCGGATCGGCACCTGCGCATGCAGGGCCAGAAGGTGTTCCGGTGGGCGACGACGGAGATCCATCCGATCGCGCTGACGGCCTGCGAGCAGGCAGGCGTCGACCCGAGCGAGCTCGCCGCGATCGTGCCGCACCAGGCGAACCTGCGCATCGTCGACGCGATGGCGGCCAAGATCGGCGCCGAGCAGGCCGTTGTGGCGCGCGACGGCGTCGACACCGGCAACACGTCGGCAGCGTCCATCCCGCTCGCGCTGCGCAAGCTGCTCGAATCGGGGCAGGTTCGCTCCGGTGAGCTCGCACTGCTCGTCGGCTTCGGCGCTGGCCTCTCCTACGCCGCACAGGTGGTGCGGGTGCCGTAAGGACTTGTGCACGACGCGGCGAAGACGTTCACTGGGATTCGCGGCCAGTGATCACGTTTGTCCAGGGTCTAATTCAAAAGTCGGGCTATTCACAACACGCATGCATGCCGCCGTGCGCTTCTGGCCTCCCCGATCGCTCAGGCGGACCTCCGGCCCGCCATCACTGGATCGGGTTGTGAATAGCCCTCCAGGGAGCAGCTATGCGGGGCGCACCTGCACTACCCGATGCGGTGTCGGTTCGTTACGCCCGCGAGCAGTTCGCGATGGGCTACATCCACGGCCGCGCCGACGTCGGCGCGGACCGGCTCGACCCGCTGTCGTTCGCCCGCTTCTACGCCGATCGCTGCGAGTTCGCCGACGGTCCGGTCGATGTGCACAGCTCCTATGAGCACTGGGTGTCGAGCCACGCCGAGCCGTGCTGAATGACGCCTTCAGTCCGCTGGGTGGAGTAAAAGACGCTTTGAGTCCGTTGAGCGGACTGAAAGCGTCTTTCAGCTCTCGCGAATAACGTCGGCCGGGTCCTTGTCTTCGCGCAGGCCCTGATAGGTCGGATGGCGCAACCGGTCGTCGCGGGTCCACCGGTCGTAGCCGACCTCCACCACCAGCTCCGGGCGCACCCAGTTCGCGTCCTTGGCGTGATCCTTCGGCACGGTGCCGCCGAACGGGTTCGTCTCACTGGCGAGCGGCTCCAGGCGCCGCGCGAGCATCCGCAGCGTCGCTTCGTCGAACCCCGTACCGACCCGGCCGGCGTAAGCCAGCCCCGCCGGGGTGGTGACGCCGACGAGCAGGGACCCGATGCGGCCGTCGCGCACGCCCTTGCCCGGCCGCCAGCCACCGACGACGACCTCCTGCCGCCGGACGTGCTTGACCTTGCGCCAGTCGGGGGAACGTGCGCCGGGCCGGTACCGGGCGTCGAGCCGCTTGGCCACGATGCCTTCCATGCCCTGCTGTTGCGCGGCCCCCAGCACCGCGGACCCGGCGGCGTCGGGGAACGTGGGCGGCGTGTGCCATGACGGGCCGGCGAGACCGAGCTCGACCAGAATGTCCCGGCGCTCGCGATAGGGCAGGTCGAGCAACGGCCTGCCGTCCAGGTGCAGCACGTCGAAGACCAGATAGGTGACGGGAACGGACGCGACCAGCCGTCCGGCGACCGCTGGATTGGCATGCATTCGTTCCTGCAGCGCGGCGAAACTGGGGCGGCCCTCGTCGAACGCGACGATCTCGCCGTCAAGGAGCAGTTGTCGCGGTGCGAGTGCGGGTCCGAGCGCGGACAGCTCCGGGTAGCTGGCCGTGATGTCGCGGCCGATCCGGGAGAACAGCGTCGCGCGCCTGCCCTCGACGTAGGCCAGTGCTCGCTGACCGTCCCACTTCATCTCGTAGGCCCACCCGTCGTCCGATGCCGGAAGCTCGGACCCGGTCGCGAGCATGGGGCGGAGCCCGTACGGCAGCGGCTGGCGTTCGCGGTGGATCATCCAGGACTTGCCGTCGGTGCGGAACAATGCGAACCCACCGGAGATGCGGCTGCCGCGTAGCACCACCTTGACCTCGTCGTCGCGCCACTTGACGCACTCGTAGCGGCCTCGGTCGTAGATCGTCATGGTTCCCGCGCCGTATTCGCCAGCGGGAATCGTCCCGGAGAACGAGGCGTAGGCGAGCGGATGGTCCTCGGTCCTGACGGCGAGGTGGTTGACGGCGGGGTCGTCGGGGATGCCTTTCGGGACCGCCCAGGACACCAGTACACCGTCGCGTTCGAGGCGGAGGTCGTAGTGCAAGGCCCGCGCGTGATGCTCCTGCACCACGAACATGCCCCCGTCGGGGGAGCTTGGGAGAGGCACGCCGGCAACGTCGTCGTCGGTCGGCATGGGCTCCGGCGTGCGGCCGGGACGGCGCTTTCGCCGATATTCCTGCAGGCTCACCGCACTGGCCTACCGTGCCCACCGCGGGAGCGCAACCGAAGTGAGAAAGACACGGCGATTGTACCTGGCGTACCGTGATCTTCAAGCTGGTCGTGAGGGTTATCAGGCAGGAGGTGGGAGCGATGCGCGCCATGTGGAAGGGCAGCATCAGCTTCGGACTGGTCACCATCCCCATCAAGCTGTATTCGGCGACGGAGGCCAAGAACGTCGCGTTCAGGCAGGTCCACGAGGCCGATGGGGGGCGGATCCAGTACAAGCGGTTCTGCACCATCGATGGGCAGGAAGTGCCGTACTCCGACATCGCCAAGGGCTATGAGCTGGACACCGGCGACATGGTGGTGCTCACCGCCGATGACTTCTCCCAGCTGCCGCTGTCGACGTCGAACAGCATTGATGTGCTGGAGTTCGTGCCGCTGGAGTCGGTCGACCCGATCTACTTCGACCGTGGGTATTACCTCGAGCCGGACAAGGCCGCGGCGAAGCCGTACGTGCTGTTGCGCGATGCCCTGCACAAGTCCGGCCGGGTGGCGATCGTGAAGATCGCGTTGCGGCAGCGGGAGTCCCTCGCCCTGTTGCGGGTCTACGCCGATGTCCTGGTGCTGCAGACCATGCTGTGGCCCGACGAGGTGCGCGGCATCGACTTCGGCTTCCTGCACGAGGACCTGCCGGAGGTGCGGCCCGAAGAGATGACCATGGCGGGCATGCTCATCGACTCCCTGTCGGAAGAGGTCTTCGAGCCGGACAAGCACCACGATGCCTATCGCGAGGCCGTGCTGGCGCTGGTGGACGCGAAGGCCGCGGGCCAGGAGGTCCACGTGGCGCCGGGCGAGACCACCGGCGACGTCATCGACCTGATGGCCGCACTGCAGGCCAGCGTCGACGAGGCGAAGCACACCGACAAGGGCGCGGACGAGACGAAGGCGGCTGAGACCAAGGCCGCGAAGAAACCAGCTGGGGCGAAAAAGGCGCCCTCCAAGGCGAAGAAGCCCGCCGGATCGAAGGGCGCCGGTTCGAAGCCGAAGACGCCCAAACGTTCCGCGTAGGCCGTGACGGCGATGTGTGTCATGCCGATGATGTGAGGGCCTCGATCAGCGCGGTCGTGGCGGGTGGGTCCGGCGGGTCGCCGTAGGTGGCGGCATAGATCTGGCGGGCGCTGTCGGCGAGCTGTGTGGTGTGGATGCCCGGCGCCCGGTGCGCATGCAACGCGAGTCCGTTGAGTATGGCGACACCCATTCCGGCGGCCACCAGCGACTGGGAGACGACCGTGTCGTCGCAGGAGTAGGCGATGCGCGGTGAGAAGCCGGCACGCTCGCATGCGGTGATCGTGGCGGCTCGACAGCGTTCGCAGCCGCCAACCCAGGCGGAGTCACGGTGGTCCTCGAGACGCTGATGGGGTCGGTCACTGACGAGGTAGAGGGGGTCGTCCAGCAGGTGGGTGAGTCGGAATTCTTCCGACTCCAGCGGAGTGTCGGCGTGCCGGAAGATCAAGGCGATGTCGACGTGTCCGGAACGCAGCATCTTCAGGCCATCGGCCGGGTGTGCATCGACGAGGTTCAACTCGATTCCCGGGTGCGACCGGGACAGCTCGGCGGCTGCCTTCGGTACGAGGGTGCTGAGGACCGTTTGGAAGCCGGCGAGTCGTACCCGTCCGGCACGAAGTCCCACGCGGGTGGCCAGTTCGACGGATGCGGCGTCCACTCGCCCCAGGATCTCCCTCGCCCGCCCCGCCAACAGCTCCCCT
>WHSS01000155.1 GCA_009379975.1 Actinophytocola sp. | reverse complement strand
GGACTTCATGCCCCATCGGATGACGGTCTTGCGCTCGAGGAACGTGAACGCGTACTCGAGGGCGATACCGATAAGCGCGATCGTCACCAAGCCTGCGAAGACCTCCGGAATATGCAGGAAGTACCGGGCCTCGTTAATGTAATTGCCAAGGCCGCCGCCGCCTCCAGCGACGCCGAAGACGAGTTCGGCGGCGATGATGGTACGCCAGCCGAATGCCCAGCCCGTCTTCACGCCCGAGATCGTGTGCGGCAGTGCTGCGGGTAGCAAGACGTCGCGCACGAGGCGCCAACCCTGCAGTCCGATGTTGCGCCCGACCGCGAGGATCGTCGGATTCACCGTACGGAAACCCATGCTGACGTTGATGGCGATCGGCCAGGTAACTGCGTTGGCGATCACAAAAATCAGGGCCGTCTCGCTTAGCCCGAACCACAGGATCGCGAGCGGCAGGATCGCGATCGAGGGAAGGGGATTGAGCATCGAGGTGAAGAGGTTCAACACGTCGTCGCCGATCCGCGTCCACGTGGCGAGCGTCGTCAGTACGGCTGCCGCAAGCAATCCGATCGCCATGCTGACTCCGAGAATCTTCAGCGTCAGCAACGTAGCCGTGGCGAGTTCCCCGCTTGTCCAGCCGTCCCACATCGCGGCAGCGACGTCTGCAGGCGCTGCGAAGACGAGGGGGCTGACCCCCGACTGCATCACGTAGAGCTGCCAGAGAGCAACCAGCCCGACCAACAAGATCAGCCTGCGCAGCGGGCCAGGGAGCTTCGCCCATCGCGATCCCTTTATCCTTGGCGGCCGGATTTCGCGCGCTGTCGCCGCAGTCTCAGCTGCGGTTCCCACCTTGGTGTCCATTATCGCCGGGCGCGTCGTTCTACTCATAGACGGCATGGTCAACCTCCTCGCCATCATCGGCTATCAACTCGCGCAGCTGCCGGCGTACGCGAATGAAATCTTCTGTATCCAGCTGGACGTCTCGCACGTCGACGATCTCCTTGACAATCGACGGTGGCTGACCGAGCACTACGATACGGTCGCCGAGTACGAGCGCTTCCTGGATCGAGTGGGTGACAAATAGGATAGTGACTCCGGTGCGCTCGGCGATCTCGTTGAGCTCGCGCTGGAGGCGGGTCCGCGTTTGTGCATCGAGGCTGCCGAACGGCTCGTCCATCAGCAGGATCTCAGGCCTCAGTGCGAGGGCACGGGCGATGGCCACCCGCTGCTTCATACCTCCCGAGAGCTGGTGTGGAAAGCGATCGGCCGCATCCGACAGGTTGGTCATCTCCAGGAAGCGACGTGCGGTATCCGACGCCTCGCGCTTCGACCGGCCGTTGATCCGCAGTGGGTAAGCGATGTTGTCAGATACATTCCGCCAGGGAAATAGCTGATCGAACTCCTGGAAGACCACGGCTCGGTCGGGACCGGGCTTGAGATCACGCTTTCCGGCGAGCGCGACCGTGCCCGCCGCTGGCTCGATGAAGCCTGCGACCGTTTTGAGCAGCGTCGACTTCCCGCACCCGGAGGGGCCCAGCAGCATCACCTTCTCGCCGCGTAGCACCTCGAACGAGACGTCGCCCACCGCGAGGTTGAACTTCCGGTCGACGGTATATCCGATAGCGACGCCCGCGACGGTCAGCAGCGGTGCCTGGCCGTCGCGCGATGAGCTTGTGCGGTCGATCTCCTCAATCATTCTCACTCCTCCGTGACGAACTGGACGGCCCTCGGTCAAGGATGTGGCGACTCCTCGCTAACCAAGATCGCGGCCACAGGGCACGACGCTTCGGCTGCCAGCAAATCGTCGTCGGGAACGGTGGTCGTGTCGATGACGGTTACGACGCCGTCGTCGGTCAGCGCAAAGGCGCCCGGCGCCTGCTCGACGCAATTACCTGATCCGATGCACGCCCGATCATCGACGGCAACTCGCAACGTCATCTGGACCACGCTCCCTCCGCCGAGGTCCACGCCTCGGCGGCTTGATCGAGCTGGACCTGAAGCTCCGCTCGTGCCGCTGCGATGGCCCGCGGCCGATTGGACGCGAAGGCCGCCGCGAGCCGCCCGTCGCGGTAATAGCGCGCCACGAAGCCGGTGGTGTGATCTCCGTCGGAGACCTCGACCGAGTCCCATTCGGGCGCGTAACCGACCCATTGAAGCTTCACGCCGTGCTGGTCGGACCAAAAGAACGGAAGTGGAGCGAAAGGTTCGGGCAGGCCAAGCACCGAGTGCGCTGCAGCGGCGCCGTGCCGGCCTGCGGTATCCCAATGTTCGACGTGGAGGGTGGTCCGGTAGGCAGGATGCCACCAGCGGGCGCAGTCGCCGGCCGCTAGCACATCCGGGATTTCGGTGCGACACCAGGCGTCGGTGATGAGTCCGCCAATGGTCGGTGTGCCAAACCCGTCGAGCCAGCCGACCTGCGGCGCCATACCGACGCCGAGTACCACACCGTCGCCCCGCAGGATCGCGCCGTCATCGAGGAAGACCTCAAATCCGGCTTCGTGCCGCCGGATCGCGCGCGCGCTGCTCCCGCAGCGCAGCTCGACGCCGGCTTCGCGGTGCAGCCCGACTAGCCGCGCCGCGACCTCATGGCCGAGGATGCCCACCAGCGGAGCGGACGCTGCCTCGACGAGTGTGACAGCGATTCCTCGCGCGCGAGCCGAGGAAGCGATCTCCGCGCCGATGAACCCTGCGCCGATCACGAGCAATGTCTGGCAACTCGCCAGCCGCATCCGCAGTGCGGCGACGTCTCCGGCTTCTCGCACGGTGATCGCCCCGGAATGTGCAAGGGCTGCTGGGACGACAGGCCGGCCACCAGTACACACGATGAGTCGGTCGTAGTCGAGGTCCGTGCCGTCGCTCAGTCGGAGCCGTCGCCCGCGCGCGTCGATCTGTTCCGCCCGAGTCGCCAGCCTGAGTTCGATCGATCGGTCCGCGTACGCATGTGGCGTGCACAGCTCGGTCAGCTCGCACGGAGGATCGGCAAGCATCCCCTTAGAGAGCATCGTGCGATCATAGGGCAGCCGATCCTCAGCGCTGAGCATTGTGACGGCACCATCGAAACCGAGTCTGCGAAGCTCCAATGCGCACCGAGACGCCGCAACTCCACCGCCCACGATCACCACGCGCCTGGGCTCGGTCGTCTCAGTCTGGATCGGCTTCACCTCGTCACGCCTCCACCACTACGACCAGCGCGTCACCATCACTAGGACGCGACCCGTCCTCGCCCTGCTCAGCTTCTAACGTGACGGGGTAGGTCTTCACCCTTCGATTTGGGTTGAACAGCGCCCGACCCGTTAGAATGTCGAACTCCCAATTGTGCCAGGGGCAACGAACTATCTCGCCCGCTCGCACCCAACGCACTTCAGCCGGATCGTCCGATTGCGTCGTTCCCGTCACTTCCCCAAGACAGAGGGGCCCACCCTGGTGGGGACAGGCGTTCCGGACAGCGTAAAAATTGCCAGCCACGTTGAATACACCGATACCCTCGCCGTTGACCAGGATCAGTCGGCAACCTCCTGGAGGTATCTCGCTCGCGCGAGCCACGACCGTACGGCCCATCGGTTTTCCTCCTTTAATACGCTCGGCTCAAGACAGCCGATGCGGCTGCTCGGAAGGTTTGAGGTCTGACACGCTCGGCCGGGTTGCCGGAAGGGAATAGAGTTCCCTGGCATTCTCGCTCATGATGCGCCTTCGCAGCTCTGCAGGAAGCTGTGGCGGGAGCGCACGTCCCGGGTCGTCGAAGTCCCAGTGTGGGTAGTCTGTCGCGAACATCAGGATGTGCTCTGCGTCCATCATCTCGAAGAGTGTCAACAGCTGCCGGCGGTCGGCAGGCTCCTCGATGGGTTGTGTGGTGAACCGCACGTGATCGCGCAGGTAGCCACTTGGCGGGCGCTTCAGCCAGGGGACCGACCAGCGGACGCTTCGCCAATCCTTGTCCAAGCGCCACATGAGCGGCGCCAGCCACGCGGAGCCGCCCTCGACGAAGACCATTTTCAGATCGGGGAACTTCTCGAAGACGCCCTCGCAAAGCATGCTCACAAGCTGGGTCATGTAGTTCATGCAGTAGAGCGTGTGCCACTCGATGAACAGCGAGGGGTATCCGCATGGAGTTGGCGGCAATGCGGCACCTAGCGCGGAGTTCAGATGCATCGCGACCGGGAGGCCGTGGCGGGCACAAGCCTCCCAGATGGGGTGATACCGGTGCTTGCCGAACGGCTCGAACGATGACGTGCCGACAAGGACCTGCACGAAGCCCGGATGCTCGGCGACCCGCTCGATCTCGCGGACTGCCGCTTCGGTGTCATGCTCGTATACCACGATCGAACCGCGATAGCGCCCGTGGCCATTCCACTTCCCGAGCCAGAGATCGATCTGCCAGTCGTTGTAAGCGGTGGCTAGGGCCGCTCCATGGCGGTAATCGGGGACACTGCCGACACTTCCGAACGGGAGAAGGATCGCATAGTCAACGCCCGCCTCTTCGAAGAGCTGGCGCTCGAGCAGCGCTGGATCCGAGCCTGGATGTCCGCCTGTGTCTGGCCGAGCGTCTCTCCGCTGTCCCTGATTAGGAGATAGGTAGATGTCCCGGCGGGTGGGGATGTTCGCACTACGCCAAGGTTCCGGCAGGTACTCGCGAAGCATCTCTGGACTCTCCGGGTACGGATGCACATCGCAATCGACGACCGTGACAGGAACCTCTCCGGGACGGGGAACGCGGCCTCGCTCCTCAGTCTTAGCCGTTGCCTCACTCACTTAAGCTCTCCTAATCGATAGCGCGCCACGCCGACTAGCTGCCGTCAACGGACTTGAGGTTGTCGTACACGAGATCGGTCCACGCCGCAGGAGCTTTATCGATGAGACCGATCTCCTTCATGAAGGCGGCGAACCGCGCGAAGCCGGAGGGGACGGGGCTGAACTCCAGGCCTTCCGCGTCGAACTGCGTTACCAGCTGCTCAGGAGTTGCCTGGCCGTCGGACTCGTCGCTGAGTATTTGTGCCGCACGGTCTGGCTCCTGTTTGATCAGTTTGATCGCGCGGTCGATCGCGTCCACGAGCGCCTGCATGAGCTCGGGATTCTCGTCGTGGAACCCCTGACGAACGAATACGCTGTTCCCCGTGTGCTGGCCGAAGACGTCGAAACTGCGCACGATCGCCCTCGCCCCTTCCGCTTCCTCCTGCTCGGTGAACGGCGGCGCGGCGAAGTGGGCGGCAAGTTGTCCGGAGACCAGCGCCTGCTGCGCCTCCGGGTGCGAGAGGGATACAAGATTGCGATCGAGCGCGTGGGCGTCCCCGAGCTGATCCTGCGCTGCCTTACGGAGCACGATCGCCTGGATCGAGTCCGGACCGGGAACCCCGATCCGGTGGTTCGGACCGAAGTCTCGTAGACTCTTGATCGCGGTATCGGTGGTCATCAACCCATATTCGAGGTAGCCGAGCGCAGCCACTATCTTCCATTCCAGCTCACTCGCCCAGCCGATCAGGAACGGTCCGATGCCGCCGGATCCAACGTGGATTTCGTTCGCGACCATGCCGTCACGGATCGCCGCTCCAGAATTGAGATTCCGCCAATCAACGTTGACATCGGGCAACGCCCGTTCAAGCCATTTCTCGTGCTTGACGACGAGAAGCGGCGCATAGGAAACGCCGAACTGATAGCCAATTGTCATATTCCGTTTGCCGTCGCCGCCGGACGCACCAGGCGTGCAACTGGAGGCTGCCAGCACCATCGCGAGGATGAGGCATGCGACGACGTACAACTTTGTATTTCGCGCCGGTAGCCGACGGCAGCTTTTTTCTGTGCCGTTGGACGTAGCGTCTCGATAGTAGCTCATGATTCTAACTCGCAGACCAAATTGGCATTCGGTGGCAAGGCTGGGCATTAGTTCAAATGGAACGTCGCAACTCCGACAAATCGCTCTTCCCTCTACCTAGCGCGTGCCTCGTCTTTTGCTAGTATTGTGACCATGGCCTCGGTGGTAACTCAACGCCGTTTCGATGATGCTTGTCCATTAGCTACGCTTATGGTGGCCCTGGGGCAGACTACGGATCAAGACCGCCAGCCTCGAGGAGATCAACTGCCCGTGAGCTCGCGATCACGCGGAGGTGGCTTGCGCCGGTCTTGGACCACCGGTAACCACTGACGGGAGCACTCGGTGTACCCGCCCATGTGTTGCGCCGTGACGGCCGTTGATTGTCCGTTTAACCACAATTTGGGCAAATCGCTCCGGCGCGTTGAGCCTGCAAGAATCGAGATGACGATGCCCGCTGACGGCTAGCGCACCTCGCCACGACCGGATCCCGCGCCGTCGAGGTCGCCGGCCGCGACCCCGGCCGCACGATCGTGCTCCGCATGGCTGCCGCGCTGCTGATCGCGCACCGCGACAAGCAGTTGGCGGCGAACCGACAAGGGGCAGCTGGGGCCGGCAACCGTTGATGACCTGGTACGACGACACCTCCGAGCACCAGGCGCCCACCCGACGTAACTGTCGGGACCCGAGCCTGAACGGCAGCTTGACGACAAGATCAACAAGCAAAACGCGAAGATCAACGATCGAGGACCGGCAGTCGCAGGCTAGACTATGTGGTTGTGGAGCGCCGTCATCTCGAATACTTCTTGGCGATAGCCGACCACGGGAGTTTCGGTCGTGCAGCCGTAGGACTGCACGTCACCCAGTCGGCGCTGTCACAAGCCATTGCACAGCTAGAGAGAGACCTAGGCACACCACTTTTCTACCGCAATGTTCGACCGGTTAAGCTCACGCCGGCGGGACATTCCGTGCTTGGGCCAGCTCGACAGGTGCTGCGTGATTTTTCCTCAGTTCGGGCTGCGGTGGCGGAGACGACTGGTCTCATCGTGGGACACCTGGATGTAGCTGCGCTGCCTACGCTCTCTCAGTGGGCCGCTACTCCGCTAATCGCTGGTTTCCGAAGTCGCTATCCCGGTGTTAGCGTCCATCTTGTGGGGCCAAAGTCTTCGCGCACGGCTGAACTCGCAGAAATGATTCGTCGTGGTGCTTGTGAGGTTGGGCTCACCGAACGCGGAGCCTCGACCCAAGGGTTGGTTGAAATAGGATTGGGAAATCATGACTACGTGGCCGTATTGCCTCCCAAAACCAAGATATCTTCGAAGGGTGCAGTGTCTCTTGAAAATGTTCTATCAATGGGGATTATAGTCGGCCCACTATGGGAGACTTCACGACCATTCTTGACCATTAGCAATCGATGCCCGGAGCTCCTACACGACTCTGTAGTGGTGAAGATTGATCATCGCGAAGCATACGTACCACTCGTGCTCTCGGGCACAGGCGCCGCAATCCTGCCACGGTTCGTAGGTGAACATGCCGCAGCCGCCGGTGCCGTGATCGCCGAGCTGGACGTGTCCATCGTGCGGGAGCTCGCGCTCGTGCATCGTCGCGGTGTGCTGACGTCCGCCGCGGAAGCATTCTGTCGCCTCACGACCGACACGAAGCTCGGGGGAAGCGCAACGGTTCAAGGCGCATGAGGTGCACGTGCTCAGCCCGATTAGGATCACTGGCGATCCGGCCCCAGGACTCCTGACATGAGGGTGCTGTAGCCCGCGGTGTGCACCTCAACGTTGCCGTTACCCACCTGGTCGTGCAGGGCGACGGCTCGCCGCACCAGGCTGTCGTCGTGGTCGAGGGACACCACCTGCCCGGACGGACCCACACCGCGGGCCAACAGCGCGGCCGTGTAGCCGGATCCGGTGCCGATCTCCAGCACCCGCATCCCCCGGCCGAGACCGAGCAACCACAACACGGCGTCGACCGTGACCGGATCCGTGCCCCGCAGGGCGCTGCCACCGCCCGCGGCGGTGACCCAGTAGTCGTAGTCGATGTCGGCTGAGCGCATGCTGCCATCCTCGCGCACCCGATCCTCGATGTGGAGCACCGCCGGAATCCGACGACCGGGCATGTCGTGCCCGGTCGCGACACGAATCCGTTACGGTGTCGGGGAATTCCTGCTGACACCAGTCTCGGAGAACGGAAGGAACGACGACGTGACTCTCCCCAGTTGACACCGGAACAGCGCGCCGCCGCGCCGTGCGATCCCGGGCGCTCCGGCGCGCTGTCGGCTCACCGGTTGTTATGCGCGTGCCGCCCGGCGGACGGTGAACATCGGCAGCATGGCGGCCAACCCGAACAGCACCACGACGATGCCGCCGAGCACGTTGCTCACGATCATCCCGGTCGTGGTGTCCACCCCGCTCATCACCCAGGCCGCGATGATCGTCCACACGCCCAGCAGCGGGCACACCCACGTCAGCCGGTGGGCGCGCTCGTAGACCAGCGCGTACCCCGCACCGAGCGCGCCAATCGCGAGCCCGACGACCAGGTTGTTGATCGCCACCGCCGAACCGTATGACGGACTCAGCATGTTGGGTGTCTATCAACGGATCGGAGACCAGGACCCTGATTGCTGGTTACCGACGCGTGAAGCTGGATCCGTCATCGTGGTTGGCGGGTCGCGAGCGAGCGGCCTCGGGGCGTGCGTGCAGAGGATCTCGGGGTCTCCCGCTATCACCGTTGGCTCGGCAGCCGTGATCGATCCACCATCGGGTTGGCGTGATCGGGACTTTGTGCCCTACCGCCCGTGGTCACGCAGTGTTGACGATCAAGCTGGCGGTGGAAACCGACAGGGCGACGGAGAGGTGCGAGGATGCCCACAGATCCGAAGAGGATGCGCGAGCTGTCGCCGGGGGAGGCGTTGCGCCGGCTGGGTAGCGTGCCGATCGGCAGAGTCGTGTTCACGATTGGCGCGCTACCTGCGATCCGCCCGGTGAACCACCTGCTGGTCGACGGTGATGTCATCCTGCGCTGCCATGAGGGTGCCGCGCTGATGAAGGTGGTGGGGCAGGTCGTCGCCTATCAGGCCGACCTGATCGACCCCGAGACGCACATCGGGTGGAGCGTGATCGCCACCGGCAAGGCGACTCTGGTGGAGGACCGCGACGCCATCGCTCGCTACGAGAGCCGGCTGCGGCCGTGGGTGGACCGGGACATGAGCTACGTCATCCGGATCCATCCGGGGATCGTCACCGGTTACGAGCTGGTCGACAACGGCGACTCTGTATAGCTGGTATGCGCTTCCGGCCGGGGCGTGACGCTATCGCCGCCCGATCAGGCCGCATCGACGACTGATGTCGGCTGGCGAACCTCGTTCAGCGAGCAAGGTGCCCGGAGGCATCTCCGTGGTCGTGTTCGGCCTGGCCGCAATGCTGCCGATGTACACCACGCGTCGGGCGGCACGCGCCTGATCCAGCGTGGATCGATAGCGGGCCGGGGGCCGATCTGTCCCGCGCGCTCGGCTGGCTGCGCGACATCAGGTAGGTGAACCCAACACCGCGATCCGACGGTTCCGTGGCCACGGTGCTGGGCGACGCCGAGCGCGCTGTCCGGCGTTTGCGCGACGATCTCGACGGCCACGTAGACGATCTCGACGCCCTGCACACGGCCGTCGCCGGCGTCGTGTGTCTCACACGCGCTCGCTGACATCGCCGACCACCTCTGCCGCTGCGTCCCGGCCGCCGTCAATGCGAACGCGCCCGGCGAGTCGACCGCGCTCGAAGCCGATCTGCGTACCCTGCGCGGCTGCCTGACCACGGGTGCCGCGCTCGCCGAGCCGTGCGCGATGTAGTTGCGCGAGCTGGTAGCGCGAGCGAGGAGACGGCTGAGCCGCTACCGCCCGAACCGGCCACCCACATCCCAGCACCTCACGTTGCACGACAACCGAGCACGCCTGGTTCGGTGGTAACCGTTCGCGGGCGGGGCGGTCAGCGTCGCAGGGTCCAGACTCCGCTGTAGCTGGTGAGGAATCGGCTGTCCGCGGGCGTGTAGACGCGGTATCGCCGGCTGCCGGAGGTCGGGGCGGTGACGCGGAAGGCCCACGTCGAACTGCTGGATGTCTTGGTGGACTTCACGGTCGACCAGGCGCACGACGAACAGGTCTTGCGCTGCAGCCGCACCGTCTTCCCGGAGACCTTCGGCGCCACGCTGCCGCGCATCGTGTAGGTGCCGTCGCCGTTGCTGGTCATGGAACTGGAGATCACCCGCCGCACGCCGACCCGCTTCGTGACGCTGGACGCCGCGTAGATCAACTCACCCGGATACACCACCTTGTAGTCGGTATTCCGCGACGGCTTGTGGGAGGCGAATCGAAACACCGTCTCCGAGTTCGTACGGCCGGTCGCGACCCGCTTCCACGTGCTCCACCCGACCGGCCGGGCATACAGCGCCACCGGCGCGTCCTCCAACGGATCGGTGTAGCGGTAGCCCAGATCATCGGACCCGGCCTCGGAATGCGCGACGACCTGCCCCTCGAACACCGACTTCGTCCCGTACGTCAGCGATTTTGTGTACCGGGTGAGGTTGATCCGGTCTGCACGACCCCGACCAACGGACCGGCCACCACCTGCGGCCCGGCCGGCGTCGCGCACGCTCCGTACGCCATCACCGAGTGCGCCGACGACCCGGCCAGCGCGACAACCGCGGCACCCAACGCGAGCGCGGCCCGCGCTATCCACCGAAACCCATGACCACCCCTGTCGTTCTGCGCCTGCCTGTCCCATGTGTGAGCGACCAGTTTACGAACATCGTCCGCATTCGACCAGGCACAGCCGATTTGCGTCGCAACAGTGCTCGGTTCAGGGGGCGTACGCGTCGATGGCGTCTTCGGCGAGATCGCATACGCGCGCGAGGGTGTCACGCAGCCTGGCGGCTTCGGTGATGGTGAGTTCGTAGCGGCCGATGCCCTTGTGGGTCTCGGATTCGATCACGATGTGCGGTTCGACATGAGGAAGATCGACAGGTTCGCCTTCGCGCGGTACCCGTCCGGGTCGCATCGCGGTGACAGCAGTGACAGGACGAGCTCGGCGACGTCCCGCTCCCGCGAGTAGGCGGTGAGGGTGGGTATGGATCATTCCGGTGATGCGTGCATCGCCTACATCATGCGGTCGTGCCACACCATCCGATGCGGACCAGGAGTTCCGCTCCACTAAGCTACTTAGCAGATCGTGAATGTCTCTGAACATGCTGCGAACGAGGAGCCGGTGGATGGCGTGGAAGGTTCGGTCGTTGCGAGGTGGCCTGATTGCCGTATTTAGGGCTCGTACTGAATCAAGTCAGTGTGGTTCGGGCGTGTCGCGTTTCGGGTGCAGGCAATAGTTCCATTCACCGTGCCAAGCGTTGCGGGTGATG
>WHSS01000105.1 GCA_009379975.1 Actinophytocola sp. | reverse complement strand
TGAACTTGCGCTCCATCTAACCGGAAGCCCGCGAAGTGCCCGCTCCACGGTGAGTTGTAGGACACAGCGGGCAGCGGTGGCCGGTGAGCGGCGGTTATGTCAAGCTACTCGTGAGTAAAATAAGGAGTGCTGATGACTAAGACACCGGCCACGCTCGCCCTGTGGGACCGGCTCGCCGCCAGCTGTTCTCTGCCGCCATCTCGGTCAAGGTGCCGTACTTCGCCACCGTGCTGCCGACGGTCCGGGAGTTGCGGCCGGGCCGGTGCGAGGTCACCGCCCCGAAGTGGTTCGGCGTCTACAACCACATCCACACCTTTCACGCGATCGCGACCTGCAACCTCGCCGAGCTGGCGATGGGCATGCTGGCGGAGGCCACCGTGCCGGTGACGCATCGCTGGCTGCCCAAGAGCATGACGGTCAACTACGTCGCCAAGGCGGAGACCGGGCTGCGCGCGGTCGCCGAGCTTGGCGAAATCCCGGAGTTCGGTGACGAGGGCTTCGACCTTCCGGTGCCGGTCACCATCTACGACAAGCACGACAAGCCGGTGACCGAAGGCGTCATCACCATCTGGATCACGCCGAAGAAGTAGCCGTCCTGAGCCGCTCATAGGTGGCGACGCAGTCGGCGTAGGTGGGGAGCAGCCCCGCCTCAGCCGCTTCTGTCAGCGACGGTGCCGTCCGGTCCTTGTCCGACAGGATGGGCTCGATCTCGCCCGGCCATGGCAACCCCAGCGCCGCGTCGAGGGGGTTTACGCCGTGCTCGGCGCCCGGGTTGTAGGCGGTGGAGCACAGATACGCCATCGTGGTGTCGTCGGTGAGTGCGATGAACGCATGCCCGAGCCCTTCGGCGACATACACCGCGCGACAGCTCTCGCTGTCGAGCCGCACCGCGTCCCAGGCGCCGAACGCCGGCGAGCCCACCCGGACGTCGACGATCAAATCCAGCAGCGCGCCGCGCGGGCAGTAGACGTACTTCGCCTGCCCAGGCGGGGTGTCGGCGAAGTGGACGCCCCGGACGACGCCTCGCCGCGACACGCTGTGGTTGGTTTGCGCTACCCGCAACGGGTGACCGACGGCTGACACGAACGCGGCTTCCTGAAACGGCGCGACGAACATCCCCCGCTTATCGGGAAAGGCGCGCGGGGTGAACTCGAAGGCGTCTGGCACGGCCAGCTCACGTACCTGCATAGGTGCACTCTCGCACGTCGGTGGCGCGGCAGTGGCATGCGGGGAGTGACCTCCGCGAGCGCCGCTCGGCGATCCGCAGCGATGAGAATGAAACCTTTTGGGCCCCGGCGACGATTGCTGCCATAGGAGTAGCCGTGGCCGTACCAGCAGTCGCGCTGCTCCTCGCCAGTACCGCATCCGGCGTGGCGCAGATTATGTCGGCCGACATCAAGGACCAGACGATCCAGTACCAGCGAGGTCCGTAACCAGTCGCTGACGGCGACAACTCGACCGCCAAGTGGACCGGTGGTGACGAAAACGCATTGCACCAGAGTCCTGGGTGATGTGCCCGGAGGGCAAGACCGCGATCGGTGGCGGATTCTCGCGTGCCGATGAGGGTCCCGCCGCGTACAAGAACCTCCAGGTCGTGACCTCGCAGCCGGTGCAGATCGAGGGCGGCGACCCGGCTACTTACAACCCGATCGAGGGTGACGCGGATGGCTCTTACGTGCCTAACGGGTGGCTCGTCGAGGGTTTCAACAACGGCGACACCGACCTGATCGTCCGGCCGCACGTGGTGTGCGCCAAGATCTCGTAAGCACCTAGATAAACCGGCCCCCGATCACTCGGGGGCCGGTTTTCTATGGCCACTCTCACACGACTCGTTGCGGTCCGCGGCCTGGGTCGGAGGCGGGCGAAGACGCGTCTGACCAGCACGAACACCCGATCAGGCTGGACCGGGCCCGCAGTGGCGGGAAGCCGCGGACCCGCAGGTCGGAGCCGCTGTGTCACACTATGCGGTAACCACCATGTTCGCGACCGCCGCACTGCACCCTCGAGCCGGCGGTCACGTCGAACTTCGCGCCTGAAGGCGACGGTGCCACCGCACCGTGCCGGCGCGTTCAATGAGATGATGTATTGATCCCTGACGCACGGGTCCGTTGTGGCCTGCCGCGTCGCGGATCGGGTCCTCGGCAGCACGAATCATGTCTCAGCCGCCGAACGCCTCAGCCACGATGACAGGAACCTCCGATGAACGACATGGCCAGCTCAGCCGCAGTCCAAGCGACAACCCCGGTGACCAACGAAGAGATCTTCGTAGGCCACGAGGGCGGCAAGCTGTCCGTAGGCGCGCGGAGGCCGATCGCCGACGCGCGCGAGTTGTCCATCGCCTACACGCCTGGCGTCGCGAAGGTCAGCACCGCGATCGCCGAGAATGCCTCGCTCGCGGCGCGCTACACCTGGGCGCACCGGCTGGTGGTCGTCGTCAGTGACGGCACGGCGGTGCTCGGGCTCGGTGACATCGGCGCGAGCGCCTCCCTTCCGGTGATGGAAGGCAAAGCGGTGTTGTTCAAGATGTTCGGCGGGCTCGACTCCATCCCGCTGGTGCTGGACACCACCGACGTCGACGAGATCGTGGAGACGCTGGTTCGGCTCCGGCCGTCCTTCGGCGCGGTCAACCTCGAAGACATCGCCGCGCCGCGCTGTTTCGAGCTCGAGGACAAGCTCAAGGAGGCGCTCGACTGCCCGGTGATGCACGACGACCAGCACGGCACCGCGATCGTGGTGCTCGCCGCGCTCCGGGGGGCCAACATGGTGCTCGGCCGCGACATCACCAAGGAGCGGGTCGTGGTCTCGGGCGCCGGCGCCGCGGGCATCGCCTGCACCAAGATCCTGCAGGCGGCGGGTGTTGCCGACGTGACGGTGCTGGACTCCAAGGGGATCATCCACGTCGGGCGTCCCGGGCTGACCCCGGTCAAGCAGGACCTGGCCTGGTCGACCAACCGGTCCGGGTTGTCCGGCGGGCTTCGTGAAGCGCTCGACGGCGCCGATGTGTTCCTCGGTCTCTCGGGTGCGACCATCGACGAAACCCTGCTGGACACCATGGCGGACGACGCGATCGTCTTCGCGTTGTCCAACCCGGATCCCGAGGTGCATCCCGACATCGCCGCGAAGTACGCGCCCATCGTCGCGACCGGGCGCAGCGATTTCCCGAACCAGATCAACAACGTGCTGGCCTTCCCCGGGATCTTCCGTGGCGCGCTGGACGTCGGTGCGCGAGCGATCACCGACAACATGAAGCTGGCCGCCGCCGATGCGATCGCGTCGGTAGCGGCCGACGAGCTCGCCGTGGACAAGATCGTGCCGACCGCGCTGGACCCGCGCGTCGCGCCCGAGGTGGCGGCCGCCGTCGCGAAGGCGGCCACCGCCGACGGCGTCGCTTAACGTCGGGAGCCGAAGGTGGCCGTGGGCGCCTATATGGCACCGAAGGCCACCTTGGGTTCCCTCGGCGCCGAAAGTAGAACCCTCGGTAGTAGGCCGAACAGCCGCACCGCGCTACGTCAAACGGCCGTACAGCCGTGTGTCAAATGGCGTAATAATTACTTGATCTAGCCTGGGACGCCACGCCACCCGAGGAGACGCGCGCTGCCGGCCCTCCGACGGTCTCGTACCCCGCGTAACTTGCTGACCAGGTAAAACGGCGAGGATGCGGCGGTTTCGGCCTGCCCGAAATCAGGGGCAAACAGCGCCCGAATTCCTGCTGAGCCGATGATGTCTGGTTGGTCCATACCCTGATGGTCTGTGATAACTGGGGGTGTTCTCCTCGTCGCAACCGGTTCTAGCCTTTTCGCGAACGTTCACCCGAACGTTCTTCCATCCCTAGAAACGCGCGCCTGGACCACGGGAGTGCGTTAACCCTGCCTAGGAGGAGATCCATTGTGAGTACGACGCCTCAATCCAGGCGTAGGACGTGGGTCAAAGCCGGAGTCACCTCGGCGGTGGCGGCCCTGGTCGCCTTGACCGGCCAGGCCGTCGCCGGTGCAGAAGAGGGCGCGATCCGCGGAGCGAACAGCAAACAAGCCATCGAGGGCAGCTACATCGTGGTGTTGCATGATGACGTGTCGACCCGATCCGCGGCGAAGTCGCACGAGGGCAAGTACGGCGCGAAGGTGGAACACAAGTATTTCAAGGCCATGCGCGGTTACTCGGCGAAGATGAATGAGCGCCAGGCCAAGCGCGTCGCGGCCGATCCGTCGGTGGCCTATGTCGAGCAGGACCAGGTCGTCAAGCTGGCCGCGGATCAGAGCAACCCGCCGTCGTGGGGGCTGGACCGCATCGACCAGCGAGACCTACCGCTCAACAACGTCTACAGCTACTCGACGACGGCGTCGAACGTCAACGCCTACGTCATCGACACGGGCATCCTGACCACGCACAGCGACTTCGAGGGCAGGGCCAAGCACGGTTACGACGCCGTCGACAACGACAACGACGCCACCGACTGCCAGGGCCACGGCACGCACGTGGCGGGCACCATCGGCGGCAAGGCCCACGGCGTCGCCAAGCAGGTCACACTGCATGCGGTGCGGGTGCTCGACTGCAACGGTTCGGGTTCGAACGCGGGTGTCATCGCGGGCGTCGACTGGGTCACCAACAACGCGAGCAAACCCGCCGTGGCGAACATGAGCCTCGGCGGCGGCGCTTCGACGGCGCTGGATGACGCGGTGAAGCGCTCCATCAACTCCGGTGTCGCTTACGCCCTCGCCTCGGGCAACGGTGACTTCCTGGGCAACCCGCAGGACGCCTGCAACGGCTCGCCGTCGCGGATCGGCGGTTCGAATGGGCCTGCGCTCACGGTGAACGCCTCGACCAGGACCGACAGCAAGGGATCGTTCTCGAACTACGGCCGGTGCACCGACCTTTACGCGCCAGGGGTCGACATCACCTCGGCGTGGATCGGTTCGAACACCGCGACGCAGACGATCTCGGGTACGTCCATGGCGACACCGCACGTCGCCGGTGCCGCCGCGCTGTTCCTGGCGGACAACACCGCGGCGTCGCCTGCTCAGGTGAAGTCCCACATCACCGGCACCGCGTCGGACGGCAAGATCAGCAACGTGCGCAGCGATACGCCGAACAAGCTGCTCTACACCGGTAGCGGTGACACCACGCCGCCGGACCCCGACCCCGAGCCGGGCGACTGCTCGGGCACCAACGGCACCAACGTCAACACCGTCGACGGTCAGACGGTGACGAGTTCGATCGCGATCAGCGGCTGTAACCGGAAGGCATCGGCGTCGTCGAAGATCACGGTGGACATCAAGCACACCTGGCGGGGTGACCTGGTCATCGACCTCGTCGCGCCGGACGGCACGGTGTACAACCTGAAGCAGTCCAGCTACTGGGACAGCGCGGACAACGTCCAGGGCACGGTCACGCGTGATCTGTCCAGCCACAATGGCGACGGCACCTGGCGACTACGAGTGCGCGACGTCTACGCGGGCGACTCCGGCTATATCGACAGCTGGTCGCTCGAGTTGTGAACTGACTGAACGGCTGAACGAACGGCTGGGGCGTGCTCATCGGCACGCCCCAGCCGTTCGGCTCATTGCAGTGACTTCTCGATGATCGCCTTCTGCTCGAACTCGTGCACCTTGGACGAGCCCGCCGACGGCGCCGCCATCGGCCGGCGGCACACCACCTGCAGCGGCATGTCGAATGCGTCGGGCACCCGGCGCGGCAGGTTCAGCCCGAAGAACGGCCACGCGCCCTGGTTCTCCGGCTCCTCCTGCACCCAGAGGACCTCCTCGGCGCCGGTGTAGCGCTGCATCGACTCCACCAGCTTGCGCTTCGGCAGCGGGTAGTACTGCTCGATCCGCACGATGGCGATGTCCTCGATGCCACGCTTGGCCCGCTCGGCGACGAGCTCCCAGTAGAGCTTGCCCGAGGTGAGCAGCACCTTGCGCACGCCGCCAGGGTCGACGAGCGTGTCGTCGATGACCGACAAGAACTTCGAATCCCCGGTGAAGTCCGCCAGCTCCGAAGTCGCGACCTTGTTCCGCAGCATGGACTTCGGCGTGAACACGATGACGGGACGGTCGACCCCGTCGAGTGCGTGCCTGCGCAACAGGTGGAAGTAGTTGGCGGGCGTCGACGGCACCGCGACGGTCATCGAGCCCTCCGCGCACAGCGAGAGGAAACGCTCGATGCGGCCGGACGTGTGGTCCGGGCCCTGGCCTTCGTGGCCGTGCGGTAGCAGCAGCACGACGGGGGAGAGCTGCCCCCACTTCGCCTCACCCGAGGAGATGTACTCGTCGATGACGGTCTGGGCGCCGTTGACGAAGTCGCCGAACTGCGCCTCCCACAGCACCAGGCCTCGCGGCTGCGCCACCGAGTAGCCGTACTCGAACCCGACGGCCGCGAACTCGGACAGCGCCGAGTTGTAGATCATCACGCGGCCCTGGTCCTCGGACAGGTGCTGCAGCGGCGCGTACTCCTGGCCGGTCTTGCGGTCGACGAGCATCGAGTGGCGCTGGGTGAACGTGCCGCGCTGCGAGTCCTGGCCGGAGAGCCGGACCAGCTTGCCTTCCAGGGCGAGCGAACCGAACGCGAGCAGTTCGGCGAAGGCCCAGTCGATGCCGCCCTCACGGGACATCTTGTGCCGCCGCTGCAGCACCGGCTTGACCCGGGGATGCGGCGTGAAGCCGTCCGGCAGGTTGACGAAGGCGTCCGCGATCCGCTCGATGACTTCGTGCGGCACCGCGGTCGGCACCTGCGCCGGGACCTGCTGCTGCTCCTCGACCGACGGGCTCGCCTTGATCGGGTGCTTCTCGAGCTCCCTGACCTCGTTGAACACGTGCTCGAGCTGGCTGGAGAAGTCGCGCAGCGCGGTCTCCGCCTCCTCGACCGAGATGTCACCGCGGCCGATCAGCGACTCGGTGTAGGTCTTCCGCACGCTGCGCTTCGTGTCGATGATGTCGTACATCGCGGGCTGCGTCATCGAGGGGTCGTCGCCCTCGTTGTGGCCGCGGCGCCGGTAGCAGATCATGTCGATGACGACGTCCTTGTTGAACGCCTGGCGGTAGTCGACGGCCAGCTTCGCGACCCAGTACGCCGCTTCCGGGTCGTCGCCGTTGACGTGGAAGATCGGTGCCTCGATGATCTTGGCGACGTCGGTGGCGTACTGGCTGGAGCGCGAATGCTCCGGCGCGGTGGTGAAGCCGACCTGGTTGTTGATGATCACGTGCACGGTGCCGCCGGTGCGGTAGCCGCGCAGCAGCGCCAGGTTCAGCGTCTCGGCGACGACACCCTGGCCTGCGAAGGCCGCGTCACCGTGCAGCAGGACGGGTAATACGGAGAAGCCGCCTGTGCTGCTGTCCCCCTTGTCGAGGATGTCCTGCTTGGCCCGGACGATGCCCTCGAGCACCGGGTCGACCGCCTCGAGGTGCGACGGGTTGGCGGTCAGCGAAACCCTGGTCTCGCCGTCGCCGAACATCCGGAAGTACTTGCCTTCCGCGCCGAGGTGGTACTTCACGTCGCCGGAGCCGTGCGCCTGGCCGGGGTCCAGGTTGCCCTCGAACTCCTGGAAGATCTGCGAGATCGGCTTGCCGACGATGTTGGCGAGCACGTTCAGCCTGCCGCGGTGGGGCATGCCGATCACGACCTCGTCCAGTTCGTGCTCGGCCGCCTTGTCCAGCACGGTGTCCAGCAGCGGGATGACCGTCTCACTGCCCTCGAGCGAGAAGCGCTTCTGCCCGACGTACTTGGTCTGCAGGAAGGTTTCGAACGCCTCGGCCGCGTTGAGCTTCGACAGGATGTACTTCTGCTCCGAGGTCGGCGGCTTGGAGTGCTTGATCTCGATCCGGTCCTGCAGCCAGCGGCGCTCTTCCGGATCGATAATGTGCGTGTACTCGACGCCGACGGTGCGGCAGTAGGAGTCACGCAGCACACCGAGCACGTCGCGCAGCTTCATGCGCTGCTTGCCCGCGAAGCCGCCGACGGCGAACTCGCGATCGAGGTCCCACAGCGTCAGGCCGTGCGAGAGGATGTCGAGGTCTTCGTGGCGCCGCTGCCGGTAGTTCAGCGGGTCGGTGTCGGCCATCAGGTGGCCGCGCATCCGGTAGGCGTCGATGAGCTCGATGACCCGGGTGGTCTTGTCGATATCGCCTTCGGGGATGTCCTCCACCCAGCGCACCGGCTCATAGGGCAGCCGCAGCGACGTGAAGATGTCGTCGTAGAAGCCGTCCTCACCGAGCAGCAACTGGTGGATGCGCTTGAGGAACTCGCCCGACTCGGCACCCTGGATGATGCGGTGGTCGTAGGTGGAGGTCAGTGTCATGATCTTGCTGACACCCAGATCGTAGAGGGCGCGCTCGCTGGTGCCCTGGAAGTGCGCCGGGTACTCCATCGCCCCGACGCCGATGATGTCGCCCTGGCCCGCTTGCAGCCGCGGCACCGAGTGGTTGGTGCCGATGCCGCCAGGGTTGGTGAGCGAGATCGTCGTTCCCGCGAAGTCGTCCGCGGTGAGCTTGTTGCCGCGCGCCTTCTTGATGATCTCCTCGTAGGACTGCCAGAACTGCAGGAACGAGGTGTCCTCGACGCCCTTGATGGAGGCGACGACCAGGTTACGGGAGCCGTCCTTGCCCTTCATGTCGATGGCGAGGCCGAGGTTCACGTGATCCGGGGTGATGGCGTGGGGCTTGCCGTCGATGACCTCGTAGAACCGGTTCATGTTCGGGAAGTCGCGCAGCGCCCGCACCATGGCGTAGCCGATGAGGTGGGTGAACGAGATCTTGCCGCCGCGGGTCCGCTTGAGGTGATTGTTGATCACGATGCGGTTATCCGCCATGAGCTTGGCGGGCACCGCCCGGACGCTGGTCGCGGTCGGCACCGCGAGCGAGGCGTCCATGTTCTTGGCGATCGCCGCCGCGACACCGCGCAGCACCTTGCTTTTCCCGCCCCCCTCTCCGAGGGCCCGCCCCCCGGTGCGCTCCGGATGCACCTTCTCCTTGGGCTCGGCGGGCTGCGGTGGCTTGGGCGGTTGTGCTGCGGCCGGCTTGGCTTCAGTAGGGGTACTCGGCGCCGCCTGCTTCGTGGGGGCCGGGGTCGGGGTCGGCTGGGGGGTGCTCGCGGTGGCTTGCCTGCTGGGTGCGGGTGTCGTCGAACCGTTGCTGCTCTCGGTCGCGGTGGCGGCGTCGGTCTCGGTCTCGGCGGCGGTGGTGGAGGCCTTCGTGCTCGCCCGCCCCGAGCCGTCACCGCTCTGCGTTGGTGTGAAGTCGGCGAAGAACTCATGCCACGCGGCGTCTACCGATGCCGGGTCGTCGAGGTAGCGCTCGTACATTTCCTCGACGAGCCATTCGTTGGGGCCGAATTGTGACGCGGGGCTGCTTGTGGACACGGCTGCGACTCGCCTCTATCCGTTCAGTCGTTCGGATCGTTGTCATAACACTCGTTTGTCATAACGCCGCCTTCAGGCTAACGCTTCCTGCGAGGTGAGGTGACGATGATCTTGCTCCGCCGCTGCCCTCGATCGCGCCCGCGTCACACCCTTGTGGTGGCCCCGTGATTCTGTCACCGATGGTTTCGCCGCGCGCTGTGGTCCCTGTCAACGTGACGCCGCACTCACCAGGGCTAGGACCGCCCTGCCAGCGGGGTATCGGCCGAGGCCTCCGCGACCCCCATCCACCACAGCCGCGCGTACTGCCCGCCGCCCGCGAGCAACTCCTCGTGGCTGCCCTCTTCGACGATCCGGCCGCCGTCGAGGACGACGATCCGGTCGGCCCGTGCGGCGGTCGCCAGCCGGTGCGCGACGACGATGGTGGTGCGTGCGCGCCGCCGGTCGCCGCCGCGCGCCACCACCTCGCTGGCCGCGAGCACGGCCGACTCGGTGACCGGGTCGAGGGCCGCGGTCGCCTCGTCGAGCAGCAGGATGTCCGGGTCGACCAGTTCGGCCCGTGCCAGCGCGATGAGCTGCCGCTGGCCCGCCGAGAGGGACTGGCCACGTTCACCGACCTGCTGGTGGAAGCCGGCAGGCAGGGCGGCGACCACGTCGAGCGCGCCGACCGCCCGGACGGCCTCCTCGACCGCGGCGTCGCTGGCGGACACCCGCGCGTAGCGCACGTTGTCGGCGATGGTTCCGGAGAACAGGTGCGCCTCCTGCGGGACGACCCCCATTCTGGTGCGCAGCGCGCCGGGGTCGTAATCGGCCACGTTCACCCCGTCGATCAGCACTTCGCCCTCGCTGGTGTCGTAGAACCGGGCGAGCAACTTGACGACGGTCGACTTGCCCGCCCCGGTCGCGCCGACAAGGGCGACGGTTTCCCCTGGCTCGATCGCCAGCGAGATGTCGCGCACCGCCGGGGTGTCGGTGCCCGGGTAGCGGAAGGTGACGTCGCGGAACTTGACGGCTCCGCGCAGCCGCTCCGGCGTCGGGACGGGGTGTGGGGGCACCGGCACCGAGCTCGGCGTGCTCAGCAGGTCGCCGATCCGCTGCAGGCCGACCTTCGCCTGCTGATAGCCGTCGAATACGCCCGACAGTTGCTGGATGGGGGAGAAGAACAGCCCCAGGTAGAGCAGGAACGCCATCAGCACCCCCGGCGTCGTCGTGCCTGCCGCGACCTGGTTTGCACCGACGAAGAGCACGGTCGCCTCGACGAGTTGCGAGAGCAGCGCCACGAACGGGAAGTACGTCGCGATGTAGCGCTGCGCGCGCAGCCGGGAGCGCCGGTAGGCGTCGCTGCGGTCGGCGAAGGCACGCGCGGAATGCTGCTCGCGGGTGTAAGCCTGCGCGACCCGCAGGCCGGTGACATTCTCCTGCATGTCGGCGTTGACGACACTGACTCGTTCCCTGGCTTCGGTGTAGGCCTCCGACGACAGCCGCCGGAACACCGCGGTCGCCACGGCGAGCAACGGCAGCGCGCCCAGTGCGATCATCGCGAGCGAAGCATCGGTGAGCAGCAACGCCACCGCGATCCCGATGACGGTCAGCATGCTGACGAACGCCGTGGCCACGCCCGTCTGCAGGAACGTCGAGAGCGCGTCGACGTCGGTGGTCATCCTGGTCATGATCTTGCCGGCGAGCTCCCGCTCGTAGTAGTCGAGCCCGAGCCGTTGCAGATGCGCGTAGCTGCGCACCCGCAGCAGGTACAGCACGCTCTCGCCGGTCCGCGCGGTGAGCTTGGTCTGCGTCGCGATGACCAGCCAGTTCGCCGTGACGATGACGAGTCCGGCCGCGGCGACCGCCAGCACTACTCCCGTCGCGCCCACGCGCACGCCGTTGTCCACCCCGATCCGGTAGAGGGATGGCAGTGCGATCGAGGCGAGCGCGTCGGTGGCGACCAGTGCGATGACGCCGAGCAGCAGCCACCGCACCGGTCGCAGTGACGCGGCGAGCCGGAACCCGGGGTCCGGTGCGGTGGGGTCGACGTCTGCCAGCTTCGGCGTATCGGTCGCGGCGGGCAGTGCGCGCACCGCTTTGAGCAACTGCTCGGTTGGTGGCAGATCGACCGCCGCGCCGCGACCGCCGCCGATGCTCGCGCTGCTGCTCGCCGTGCTTCGCTCCGATGCCGCGGCCGCGAGCCGGGCGACCTCGTCGTCGATGCCGGGCTCGGGCCACAGCCGTGCGGTCACGCCGCGCTCGCGCCGCGACTCGTCGTCGTCCGCGTGCTCCGGCTCGGGCGTTTCGATGGTGTCGTCGGCGCCCGTGATCAGGCTGCGGAACAGTTCGCACCGTTCGGTGAGCTCTTGCTCGGTGCCGACATCGATGACCCTGCCCGCGTCGAGCACGGCGATCCGGTCGGCCAGCGAGAGCGAGGACCTGCGGTGCGCGATGAGCAGTGTCGTCCTTCTCGGCCCCTCGGTGATGGCGCGCAGGGTTTCGTGGATGGCGGCCTCGGTAGCGGTGTCCACCGCGGACGTGGCGTCGTCGAGCAGGAGCACCCGCGGATCGGTGAGCAGCGCACGGGCCAGGCTGAGCCGTTGCCGCTGGCCACCGGAGACGGTGAGGCCCCGTTCCCCGACCACGGTGTCGTATCCGGCGGGAAGTTCGACGATGAACTCGTGAGCCTTCGCGGCTTTGGCCGCCGCGACGATCTCGGCTTCGGTGGCGTCCGGGCGGCCGTAGGCGATGTTGTCCTTGATGGATGCGGAGAACAGGAACGCCTCTTCGAACACCACGCCGATCGCGCTGCGCAGCGCCGCGAGCTTGACATCGCGGACGTCGAGTTCGGCGCCGGGCCTGCCCAGGCGGATCGAGCCGGCATGGACGTCGTAGAAGCGTGGCAACAGCAGTGAGATGGTCGACTTGCCGGAGCCCGCGGTGCCGACGAGCGCGACCGTCTCGCCGGGTGCGACGGTGAGGTCCAGCCCCGCCAGCACCGGGTCGTCGCGGGTGTAGCCGAACCGTACGTCGTCGAGCCGGATCGCGAGGGGACCGTCCGGCAGGTCGCGGGCATCCGGGCGGTCGGTGACGTCGGGCTGCGCGTCGATCAGCTCATAGACACGTTCGGCTCCGGCTCGCGTGAGCTGGGCCTGCACGATGAGGCTGGCCACCATTCTCGCCGGCCCGATCAGCGCCGACACATAGGCGGCGAAGGCGAGGAACGTGCCGAGGCTGATCTCGCCGTTCAGTGCGAGCATCCCGCCGAGCGCGAGCACCGCCACCTGACCGGCGGCCGGCAGTGCCGCGGTGGTCGCGGTGGGCACCGCCGCCAGCCGGGCGGAGCGCATCCGTTCGGCGAACAACGTCCTGGCGGCCCGATCCAGCTTCGTCACTTCGCGGCGTTCCTGGCCGAAGCCCTTGACCACCCGCACCCCGGTCACGGTCTCCTCGACGTGCTGGGCGAGATCGGCCGCGCGCTGCTGGGCCGACCAGGTCGCGGGGAAGAGCCGCCGCCTGCTGATGCCGATGACGATCGCCGCGCCGGGGACGACGACCAGCGCGATCAGCGTCAAGGTCGGCGACAGCACGAGCATCGCGGCGAGCGCCAGCAGACCGAAGACCACCGAACCCAGCGACAGCGGGGCCTGCATCAGGATGCCGGTGACCAGTTGCAGGTCGGTGATCGCCCGCGACACGATCTGCCCGGTGCGCATCGAATCCTGCTTACCACCGTCCAGCCGGGAGACCGCGCCGAAGACCTGCTGCCTCAGATCGTGCTGGACGTCGAGCGCGAGCCTGCCGCCGAGATAGCGGCGCGCGAACGCGCTACCGAAGGTCAACACAGCGAGGCAGGCGAGCCCGATGGCAAGCGCGCCGAGCCGCCCGGTCCGGCCCGAGACCGCGTCATCGACCGCTACCTTGATCAGCAGCGGCCCGGCGGCCTGCAGACCGACACCGAGTACCGAGGCGCCGAAGGCGAGCACGACCAGCTTCGGATGCCGCCAGCACGCCGCGACCAGCCGCCGGATCCAGCCGATGGCTTCTCCCTGCGCCGGGGGCGTGATCGATTCGGATGGCACACCGACAGGTTATGCGTACTTCGCAGGCGAGGTTTTCGTCAGCGGCGTACGCCACAGCGGCGCAACACCAGCAGCACCAGGGCGCGCGCGACGTCGAGTACTTCGGGCAGGTCGACCTGCTCTCGCGGCGCGTGGGCGAACCGGACGTCTCCCGGGCCGTAGTGCAGCGACGGGATCCCGCCGACATCCAGGTACAGCCGCAGATCGCTGCCATAGGGCGCGGCGGAGACCGGTGGCGCACCGGCACCGGTGATGTCGGCGACCGCGCCGCGTATCTGCTCGGTGAGCGCGTGCCCGTCCGGCAGCCTGCCGCTGGCGAACTGCCCGCCGGGCCAGCTCACCCGCACCGGGTTGTCCCGCAGCCACGGGTGCCCGGCGCATACCTCGGCCACCCGGTTCTCCAGGGCGGCACGCGCCGCTGCCGGGTCTTCGTCCAATTTCACGCCCAGCCGCCCTTCGGCGACCAGCAGGTCGGGCACGCTGCTCGCCCAGTCCCCGGTGCGCACGGTGCCCACCGAGATCGGGTACGGCACCGGGTTATCGCGGAAGAGCGGATCGGGATCGCGGTTGCGCTCCGCTTCCAGCCGCACGATCGCCTCGTACACCGGCAGGAACACCTCGAAGGCGCTCACGCCCTCGAACCGGGTGCTGCCGTGCGCCGCCCGGCCGGGTACGCCCAGTTCGAAGGTCAGCGCACCGGCATTCGCCGTGATCACCCTGCCGCTGGTCGGTTCGGTGATCACCGCGACCTCACCGCGATGGCCGCGCAGCATGGTCGCGAACGCGCCGAGGCCGCCGTCCTCCTCGCTCACCACGCAGTGCACCGCCAGCGGCCGGGCCAGCTTGATACCCGCGCGGCGTAATGCGTGCACCACGGCGATGTTCGCGGCGACTCCGGCCTTCATGTCGCAGGCGCCTCGGCCGTGCAGCGTGCTGCCGGTGATCCGCGCGCTCCACGGGTCCCGCTCATCCCACTTGTCCAGGTCCCCGGTCGGCACGACGTCGACATGCCCCTGGAGCACTACGGCGGGCTCTTCCTCGCCCGGAGTCACCCCGACCACGCCGTAGCCCTCGGTGCGCGGTGCTTCGGATCCGGGGAACCGGGGGTCCGCCCGCAGCGTGTCCAGGTCGAGCTGCCACAGGTCGACGTCCAACCCGGCCTCGGTGAGCAGCCGCGCGCACCGGTGCTGCAGGTCGCTCTCCGCGTCGGCTGCCGTGACGCTCGGCACCCGCACCAGCTCGGTGAGCAGGTTGATCGTCTCCGCGTCGTCAATGGCGGCGAGCACACGCGCTTCGAGTGGGGAAATCATGCTTCGACGCTATCGCGGGTTTAGGGCAGGGTGGCTCGCAGCCAGTCGCGCTCCGGCGACGCGTCAGAAGGGTGGGTCGTCGTTGGCGGGCTCGGGTGGTTCGTGTGCTCGTGGTGGTGGTGGTTCGGGTGGTGGTTGGGGTTCGATGATGGGGTTTCGGTGGCGGGTGTAGGTGCGTCCGGCGGGGGTGGTGATGGTGGCGGTGCCGGTGTCGACGTCGACGTGGAGGTGCCAGCCGTCGGCGTTTTTGAGGTAGTGCTCTTTTTCGCATTTCGCGTTGAGGTTGGTCGGGTCGGTGGTGCCGTGGTCTTTGGCCCATTCCGCTTCATGGTCTATATCGCAGAATTGGGCTGGTCGGTGGCACCAGTTGCATTCTCGGTCTCGGGCGGTGATCAAGTCTCGTAGGGCTTGGGTGAGGCGGTAGCGTCGGCGGCCGAGGCCTTCGATTTTGCCGGTGCCCGGGTCGACGAGGAGTTTGCGCAGTATCGAATGCTTGCGGGTCATGATGTCGCGCGCGATCGGACCCGGTATGGGCCCGTAGCCGGTCAACTCGGCGCCGTCGTCGCTCATGGCCAGGGCGGTGTCGATGGGCATGTGGAGATACACCATCGCACCAGCAGACCCAGCGGCGTCGGCGCTGCCGGGTTCGGTGTCGCCGTGCGTGGCGCCGGTCAGCAGGCTACCGAAGACATCCGCCCTGAGTTGATCCAGGGTGCGCTCATCGCCGTTGTTACGCAGCCGACGCGCGATGCGATCGACCCGCGCATAGGCGGAGGCGGCGACCTCGGCGGGCAGGTCGCCGATGATGCGGGACATGGTGTCCTCGCCGGGCACCAACTGGACTTTGCGTTCGCAGCGGGCTATACGCGCTTTCGTGGCCGCGGCGTCGGGGTTGACCTTGAGTACCAGGCGGCGGCAGGCGTCCCGCACATTTTTGGGGTCGTTGACATCGACGCGACCGGCGGCGAGTTTGCCCGCCAGTTGCCGGTCGACCTCGCGGGCATCGGCATCACAGAGCGCTTGGGTGGCGTCGGCGAGCCGACTGGCGAGGTAGCCCTCGAAC
>WHSS01000203.1 GCA_009379975.1 Actinophytocola sp. | reverse complement strand
GATCACGTACTCGTCGCCGCGGCAGCGCGCGACGGTGCGCATCGCCTGCAGGTCGGACCCGCCCCCTGGCTCGGTGAGCGCCATCGTGGCCCGTAGCTCGCCGGTGGCCATACGTGGAAGGTAGCGGTCCTGCTGCTCCCGGGTGCCGTAGTCCTGCAGCAGCGTGGCCACCACCGAGTGGCCCCCATCGCGCCTGCGAGGCTCATCCAGCCGCGGGAAAGCTTCTCGGTGACGAGCACGTAGCACGGGGTGCTCACCTTCGCCTCACCCCACGGCTGCCCGATCGACAGACCGTAGATGCCGAGCTGCTTCATCCGGTCGATGAGCGCCTCTGGGTAGGTGTTCGCGTGCTCGACCTCCCGCACGACCGGCTTGACGTCACGGTCGACGAACTCGCGCACGACCTCGACGATGGCGGCCTCTTTCTCCGTCAGATCGACCATGGCGCCTGCTCTCCTAGATTGTGGCGTGGTCACGGGATGGGTGGGCATCGGGCCCGGTGAGCGTCCGCCGCAGCAGGTCCGACGCGCCCGCCCAGCTGATCTTGGCGCTGTCCACGCCGCTGCCGCACAGGCACGTGGCCAGCTTCTCGCCGATCTCCTCGGCGGTCGGTGGCCGCTGTGGCGAGCCGGGTGGGTGCTTGAGGGTGGCCTGGTACGTGCGGCCGGTGGTGTGCACGACGACACGTATGTCGTCGGCGAGCAGGCCGTCGCCGACGTCCGCCGGCGTGGTCTCGACAAGCCCGGCCAGTCGCTGGGCCTCGGGCCGCCGGTATCGGAGAACTCGTCGAAGCCGTGCCGCAGGTCCAGCAGCGCGGTCGCGACGGCGTACTCGAGGCTGAACTTGCCCTGCAGCCCGTCCTGCGGGTGGTGGTGGATCAGCGGTTGTACCGAGGCGGCCGGCGTGTGGACCTCGACGCGTTCAACGTCGGCGGGGTCGGGCCGGGCTCCGGCGATGGCCATGCGCACCGCGGCGATCGGCCGCTGCAGGGCATAACACGCCGGGTAGATCTTGATCGCAAGCCCGCCCGGCACCGCCGCCCCTGAGACGTCGACCGTATCAGGGTCACCGCCGAGCAAGCGGAGCCAGGCGTCGACGGCGGCCAGGTCCGCGGTGGCGCCTGCCGCTGCCAGCGCGGCCGCGCGGACACCGGCGTCCGCGGCGAGGCCGACCTGGAGGGACTTCACCCCGGCGCCGGCCAGATAGGCCCGCGCCCCGCCGCCGGTCGCGAGGGCCACCGGCACGCAGACCGTGCTGATGTGGGTGGTCGACTCCATGTGCAGGTCGTCGAAGTCGATGACATGGCTGGCGGCGGCCCACCGGCCTGCCCCACCGAGGGGCGCGGCCAGCTCGAGCACGTGGTGCTCGCGGGCGGCGATGGCGACCGCGACGGCGACGATGGCCGCGAACACCTCGGTCACGATCGCGGTGAGCTCGGGGCGGTGCCGCACCCGGGCGGAGTTCGTGCCGAACCGTGGATCCTCGGCCAGCGCGGGTCGCCCGAGCACCGTGTCACAGAACCGGACCCACTCCCGTTCGTTCTGGATGCCGAGGAAGACGCGCTCCCCTGCCGCGCAGGCGAACGGGCCGTACGGCGCGATGGCGGCGTGCGCCGCCCCGGAGCGAGCGGGCTCCCGGCCGCCGTACATCGCATAGTTGAGTGGGAAGCCCATCCATTCGGCGAGCGCCTCTAGCATGGAGATTTCGATGGTGGCACCGTCACCCGTGCGTTCGCGCCGGAACAAGGCGGACAGCGTGCCGGAGTAGGCGTACATCCCCGCGGCGATGTCGGCCACGGAGATGCCTACCTTGCGGTGATGGAGACGAGGCCGGCCTCGCACTGCACCAGCAGGTTGTAGGCCTTTTTCGTGGTGTACGGGCCACCGTCGCCGTAGCCCGAGATCGACACGTGCACCAGCTCTGGCCGCTCGGCGCGCAGCGTCCGCGCGTCACAGCCAAGCCGAGCAGCGGCACCGGGCGCGAGATTCTGCACGAACACATCGGCCCGCGCGATCAAGGCGCGGAGCACGTCGAGACCGGACTGGCTCTTGAGGTCAAGGGCGATCGACTCCTTGGAGCGGTTCAGCCAGACGAAGTGGCTGCAGAGCCCCTTGACCGTCTCGTCGTAGTCTCTGGCGAAGTCACCCGCGCCGGGGCGCTCGACCTTGATGACCCTGGCGCCGAGGTCCGCGAGCTGGCGGGTGGCGAACGGAGCGGCGACCGCCTGCTCCAGTGACGCGACGGTCAGCCCTTCGAGGGGTAACACGACGCGGGTTTCTCTCCTCCCGGGACGCAGAAATGTACGGCCATATTAGAATCGGGCCGTACATTAGGTCAATGGGTTTCCGGTGGTTGACCTGCCATGGGGAGCCGGCTGCCTGCCCTTACGTCGGACTGAGCGCCACAGCAGTCCGGTCGCCGCCAGCGCGGTGACCTGCAGCGCCACGACGAAGCCCACCAGCCCCGGCCATCGCGCGACCTCGAAGGCGAGCCCGCCGGTGGTCCCGCCCACGCTGCTGCCTGCGTAGTAGCAGAACAGGTAGAGCGCCGAAGCCTGGGCAGGCGCGGTCGTCACCCGGTGCCCGAGCCAGCTGCTCGCGCTCGAGTGGGCAGCGAAGAAGCCGACCGTGATCACAACGAGCGCGCCGAGCACGAGCGGGAGGCTGCTTGGCAGGGACAACACCGCCCCGATCAGCGTCAGCCCGATCCCCGCGGCCAGCACCGGCAGCCTGCCGAACCGGTCGCCCAGCGCACCGGCCGTCGTCGAGCTCGCGGTCCCGGCGAGGTAGGCCAGGAATACCAGGCCGACCACGGCCTGCGGCAGGCCGAACGGCTCGGCCATGAGCCGAAACCCGAGATAGTTGTAGACCGAGACGAACGCCGCCATCAGCAGGAAACTGACCAGGCAGACGCGACGCACCGCACGGTCGGCCAGGTGCCCGCGCAGCTGCCCCAACAGGACCCGGCAGGGCCGCGCGGCAGGCGGCTCACGGAGCGGCTCAGGAACGAGCACGCGGAACAGCACGAGACAGCCGAGCGAGACAAGGCCCACCACCGCGAGCGCCACCCGCCACCCTGCGACATCCGCGACCGCGGTGGCGATGACCCGCCCGGAAAGACCGCCCGCGGTGTTCCCGGCGATGAACAGCCCCATGGCCCTGCCGAGGGAGCGCGGGTGCACTTCCTGGGACAGGTGCGCCATGGCAAGGGCAGGCACCCCCGCCATCGCCAGCCCCTGCAGCGTGCGGATCCCCAGCAGGACGCCGAACGTCGGCGCGAGCGGGGCCAGCAGGCCAAGCACGGCAGCCGCGCTCAACGACAGGGACAGCACCCGCTTGCGGGCCCGCGACTCGGCGAGCGCGCTCACCGGCAGGATGGCCAGCGCCAGCGCGCCGGTCGCCAGCGACAGGGTCAGGCTGGAGACGGTGGGCGAGACGCCGTAGGTGCGGGCGAACGACGGCAGCAGGCCCTGCACCGCGTAAAGCAATACGAACGTACCAGCGCCGGCGAACAACAACGCCGCGCTGATCCGACGGAACTCTCGCGTCCCCGCGCGATGGCCGCACCCGATCTCCTGGGCAGCCGGGGACAGGTCGGACGTCGACACGCTTCTCGACGCTACGGCGGCCAGGGTTGATGCGTCCAATACATTTAAGTGGCATTCTTAATGCGATGATGCATGAGGATGGCCCGACTCATCCGGCCTTGCACGACATCCCGGCCCTCGTGGAGTTCGCCGTGGTGGCGCGCTGGGAGCACGTCACCCGCGCGGCCACCGAGCTGGGGTTGCCGCAGCCCACGCTGAGCCGCCGGATCGCGCGGCTCGAACGCGTCGTCGGCGTCCCGCTCTTCGCCCGGCACGGCCGCAGGCTCGAGCTGACCCGGGCCGGGCGGGCACTCGCGACAATCGTGGACCGGGCGCTTGCCGAACTGGAGCAAGGCGTCGCCGAGGTCACGCGGTCGGTCGACCCGCACGCCGGGACCGTGGCACTGGCCTTTCTCAACACGATGGGAATTGCCGTCGTGCCACGTCTGCTGCGGCAGTTCCGCACCACCCACCCCGGGGTCGCGTTCCAGCTCGTCCAGGACGGGCATGACGCGGTCCTCTCGCGCCTGCGCAACCGGGAGGTCGACCTGTGCCTGACCTCGCCACTGCCGCGGGAGCCGGACCTGGCCGTCCGCACCCTGCACAGGCAGCCGCTGCGCCTGACCGCCCCGGAAGACCACCCACTGACCGACAGGCCGGACGCCGAGCTGGCTGCGGCCGCTGGCGAGCAGTTCGTGGGGTTCAAGCCGGGCTACGGCATGCGGACGATCACCGAGGACTGGTGTCGCAGGGCCGGATTCACCCCACGACTCGCGTTCGAGGGCGAAGACGTCGCGACGGTACGCGGGCTGGTCGCCGCGGGTCTTGGGGTAGCCCTGCTACCGGCGACCGCACGTCCGGCGCCAGGCACCGTCGAACTGGCCGTCACCGATCTGCCGGTCTCGCGCACGATCGGGCTCGCGTGGCTGTCGAGGCGCGAGCTCCCGCCACCCGCGCGGGAGTTCCACGCGTTCCTCAGTGAGCACGGCGCGGCGCTTGTCGCCGCGGCGATCGACGACACCGTCGACGATATGACCGTTGACACATCCGACGCCGGTTCCTAATATGGCCGTACCTATTTGCGAAATATCCGGTTATGAAGGCACATTTCACCCGGCCGGTGTACCAACCACGAGGTGGCCATGAGCGATGCGGCCCGTTCCGGCAAGGGCCCAGTAGCCTACCGCGCCCTTGCCGAACAGCTCCGTGAGGGCATTCTCGGCAAGACGTTCCCCGGCGGGCGCCTGCCCACCGAGGCGGAGTTGGCCCGCACCCACGAGCTGAGCAGGCAGACCGTACGGCGGGCGATGCAGGAACTGGTCGCCAGCGGCATGGTCTACCGGGTTCCCGGCCGCGGCACGTTCGTCGCCGACGAGGCCGGGCGATACATCCGCCAGTTCGGGTCGGTCGAAGACCTCATGGCTCTGTCGCTCGACACCGAGCTCGACGTGGTGCGCCCGCTGCGCCGCGGGGTCGACGTGGCCGCCGCAGGGCGGCTGCGTCTCGACAGCGACGTGGTGTGGACGGTGGTGTTCCGCAGGCTGTACGACGAGCTGCCGTTCTGCCTCACCACGGTTCACCTGCCGCCGGATGTCGGACGCCTGCTCGACGGGTTACCGCAAGTCTCCGAACCCGGCATGCGAAGCCGCGTGACGGTGATCGGCCTGCTCGACACCCGCCTCGACTCGCCGATCGCAGACGCCGAGCAGAGCATCACGGTCTCGCCGGCCTCGCCGCTCGCGGTCGAACAGCTCGGGTGCGCGCCGCAGCAGCCGCTGCTGCGCATCGAGCGCACCTATGCCGACACCGACGCGAAGCCGGTCGAACTCGCGCTGAGCGAGTTCCTGCCAGAGCACTACTCCTACCGGGTGAGGCTGCGCCGCAGCCTGCCCGGATAGCCGGCAACGCCTTCACGCCCGGACCGATACGCGCAGTCGATGGAAAGGAAGAGTCATGCGGCACCCCCGATCAACTCGCACGATAGCCGGAACCGCTGTCCTGCTCACCGCGGCGCTCGTCGCCGCAGCGTGCGGCGGCGCCCGTAGCGGTGGCGGTGGCGGCGATGGATCCCACACGATCAAGTTCTCCCACGTCGTGACGAAAGAGACCCCTAAGGGCCAGGCGGCCGAGAAGTTCAAGGAACTGGTGGAAAACCAGTGCGGGGACCAGATCACGGTCGAGGTCTACCCGAACTCGGAACTCTACGGGGACGAGGACGAGATGCAGGCCGTGCAATCCGGCGCGGCGCAGATGCTCGCGCCTGCGAGCGCGAAGTTCACCACGATCGCACCGCAACTGCAGGTGCTCGACCTGCCATTCCTCTTCGACAGCGTCGAAGACATTCCCAAGATCGCCTCACCGGACACCGAGGTCGGGAAGGCGATCTTCGAGAACCAAGCGCTCGCCGACCGGGGCATCAAGGTGCTGGGGCTGTGGGACAACGGCCTCAAGCAGCTGTCGTCCAACAAGCAGCTGGCGAAGCCTTCGGACCTGCGAGGCCAACGCTTCCGCATTCAGCCGTCCGACGTCCTTCGCAGCCAGTTCGGGAAGTGGCGGGGCGAGACCACACCCATGGCGTTCAGCGAGGTCTACAGCGCACTGCAACAGGGCGTGATCGATGGGCAGGAGAACCCGTACTCCAACATCGAGTCGCAGAACATGCACACCGTCCAAAAGCACATCACCGAGTCGAACCACGGCTACATCGGATATGCGCACGTGATCAACAACGAGTTCTTCGAGTCGCTCTCCCCTGAGCTGCAGGACTGCGTCACGTCGGCTGCTGATGAGGCGGCGGACTTCAACCACGAGATCGCCACGCGCGTCAACGAGGAATCCAAGAAGACGATCGAGAAGGAGGGCAGCACCGAGATCACCGAGCTCACCGAGGAGCAGCGCGAGGCGTTCAAGGACGCCGTCGTCCCGTCTGTGTGGAAGCAGTACTCCGACGTGCTCGGAGAGGAGCTGATCGCCGACCTGCTCGCCGCGCAGGAGTGATCTGATCGAGTCCTGCCAGGGGGCGGCCCAACGGCCGCCCCCGCAGTTCCTGGAGGCCCCGTGTCCCGATTCGCCTCGATACTGGCCAAAGTGGAGAACGTCCTCGCCGCCGCCTCGCTCGGCGCCGCGGCGCTGCTGGCCATCGTCGCGGTGCTACTCAGAACGTTCTTCAACGAGATCATCTTCTGGTCCGAGGAGGCGATCATCTACTTGATCATCTTCTCGACCTTCTTCGGCGCGGTGATCACCCTACGCCACAACGAGCACGTCAACGTCGACCTGATCGCGGCCTTCCTCCGAAGGCGCGGCAAGCGGGTCATGGCCTTGCTGGCCGCACTCGTATCGCTCGTCTACTTCGGCGTGATCGGCTGGTTCGCCTGGCTGCTGCTCTTCGAGCCGCACTCGACCGCGACCGTAACGCCCGCACTCGACCTTCCGCTGTGGGTCGTGACGCTGCCCTTACCGGTCGGACTGACGCTGATGTTCCTACGCACCCTCGAAGCATTGGGACGCCTTGTCCGAGGCCAGGACCCCTACCCACACGCGGCGAGATCATTACTCGAGGCCGAAGGCGGCGCGCCACTGGAGACGTCCCGCTGGGAGCAGCACGGTGATGACGAGACGGGAGGCCGCCGGTGAGCGAGGCAGCCATCGTCCTCTTCGTCATTCTCTTCCTGCTGCTCTTCTCGTCCGCCCCGATCGCGGTCGCACTGGGGCTGGCCACGTTCGCGTACTTCTTCTACTACACCACCATCCCGCTCACGCAGATCCCGGAGACACTGTTCAACGCACTGAACACCTTCCCGCTCATGGCGGTCCCATTGTTCGTGCTCGCTGCGACCGTGATGAGTAGAGGCGGTATCAGCGAACGCCTCACGAAGGCCGGACTTGCGATCATCGGTCACTTCCGCGGTGGACTGGCGATGACCGCCGTGATCTCGTGCGTGTTCTTCGCCGCGATCTCCGGTTCGAGCCCCGCCACAGTGGTAGCGGTCGGCACGCTCATCATCCCCGCCATGATCCAGAGCGGCTACGGCCGCGAATTCTCGACCGGCCTCGTCGCCACCTCGGGCTCACTCGGCATCCTGATCCCGCCGTCCATTCCGCTGATCGTCTACGGAATCGCGACCGAGCAGTCGATCGGCGACCTGTTCATCGCAGGCATCGTACCCGGTCTCGTCGCCGGAACAATGCTGCTGCTGATGGTCATCGTGATCTCACGAAAGCGCAACTACGGAAGCGGCGAAAACGCCATCTCGATGACCGGGCGAGAGAAGCTCCATGCCCTCCGCGACGCGGGACTGAGCCTATTCCTGCCCGTACTCGTGCTCGGCGGCATCTACGGCGGGATCTTCACACCGACCGAAGCCGCGGCGATGGCCGTGTTCTACGCGCTGATCATCTCGCTGTTCGTCTACCGGGAGATCTCGGTGAAGGACCTCGGGTCGATCCTGCTGGTCTCCTCCCGCACCTCAGCGATGATCATGTTCATCATCGCCAACGGCATCCTCTTCTCGTTCGTACTGACCTCCGAGCGGATCCCGAAGGATGTCACCGAGGCGCTGCTGTCGCTGAACCTCGAGCCATGGAGCTTCCTGCTCCTGGTGACGGTGATCCTCCTGCTCGCCGGCTGCTTCATGGAAACATCGAGCGCGATCCTGATCATCGCCCCCATCCTGCTTCCCATCGCGATGGAAATGGGGATCAACCCGATTCACCTCGGCATCATCATGGTGATGAACCTCG
>WHSS01000242.1 GCA_009379975.1 Actinophytocola sp. | reverse complement strand
GTGTTGACCTCCAGTGCCGGACGTCTCGGCCCACAAACGTCACGATGGTCACAAACCTTGCGTATTCAGCCACTCGGGCAGAGCTTCGCCCCACCCTCGCTAGGCCGAGCCGAGCCACCGTCACGAGCGCTCGCCGTGGTAGCCGCCAACGCCTTCGTCGTCCGCTCCCGCCCAAAGCGATTCGTCGTAAGGCGTGTCCGGCACGACGACGACGTCGGAACGGTCGGTATCGCGATGCTGCAGCGGGACCGGGTGGGCGCCCTCGAGTTCGTCGACGTCGATGCCGAGGCGCTCCACGTCGTTGACGAGCCGGCGCATCGCGGGCGCGTCACCGTATCGCTTGCGCAACGTGCCTACGCATTGCCGCAAGTGGCTAATGCTCCGTCGAAGTTCAGCGATCTCGGTGGTAGCCACCTCGACACCTCCATGCCAGCTCGGGAAATCGAACCATGGCCTCGGCAACGCCGGGGCCATCAAGGTCGACTTTGCCTTGCTGATCGGCGCGTGACAAGCACCACCCGCCGATCTATGACCACGCACTTTAGCCGGGGTCAGTGACGAATGATCGCGCGGGTCAGTGACAATGAAAACAAGTGGGTCATCGCCGCGCGACCGGCAGGCGGAACCAAAGTGCCATGGGGCGCCTATATGGCACCCGGGGCCACCTTGGGCTCCCTGCCGGCCCGCCCTAGAGGCTGGACTGCGTCTCGTCGAGCAACGTGGTCACGCGCCCGTCGCCTGCCAACTCCTCCCGCACCACCCGGTACGCCAGCCCTTCGGCATACCCCTTGCGCGCCAGCATGGCGACCAGCCGCCGCACCGCTGTCGTCTCATCGACATGGCGCAACGTGGGCAACCGCTTGCGGACAAGATCGCGGGCCCGGACTTCTTCGTCGCTGACGTCGATGGACTCGGCGGCCTGTTCCGCCGTCGCCCGGTCGACTCCGCGTCGAACCAGCTCACTGGTGAGCGCACGCCTGCCCAGCCCCTGGTTGGCGTGGCGGGAACGCACCCACATCTCGGCGTACTCCTCGTCGTTGACCAGGCGCGCCCGCTCGAGCTTGCCGATCACCTGGTCCGCGACGTCGGCTTCGAATCCCTTGCGTTTCAGCGCCTTGTGCAGCTCGGCACGGGTACGAGGTTGCACGGCGAGCAGCCGGAGGCACTCCGACTTGGCCTTGCGGGCCGGGTCGGCAGTGTCTTTCCCGACGTTTGGGACCTCCGGCTGGGCGCTGTGCTGGTCATGCCGAGACTCACGAGCCATGCCTGCTGCCTAGAAGTCGGCCGGAGCGGGCGCGGCTTCCACGACGTCCAGCGTCGGGCCGATGCCGAGCTTCTCCTTGATGCGCTTTTCGATCTCGTTGGCGATGTCCGGGTTCTCGCGCAGGAACCGGCGCGCGTTCTCCTTGCCCTGCCCGAGCTGATCGCCCTCGTAGGTGTACCAGGCGCCGGACTTCCGCACGATCCCCTGATCCACCCCCATGTCGATCAACGAGCCCTCGCGGGAGATACCGACGCCGTACAGGATGTCGAACTCGGCCTGCTTGAACGGCGGCGCCACCTTGTTCTTCGCCACCTTAACCCGGGTGCGGTTACCGACCGGCTCGCCGCCGTCCTTGAGGGTCTCGATGCGCCGCACGTCGAGCCGGACCGAGGCGTAGAACTTCAGCGCCTTACCGCCGGTGGTCGTCTCGGGAGAATTGTGCACCATAACGCCGTCGACGAAGTAATTGTGGTTGCCCTCGACCTCGATGTCGAAGCGACTCATCGACCGTGTTCTCGGCTTGCTGTGGATGTCCAAGATCTTCGCCGGCACCGGCCTCATCCGTGGCTCGCTGAACTGCGGCTCCACTCTGAACTGGCCGTGGAACTGCGGCAGGAGCTTGCGCTGCATCGAGGGATGCACGTAGGGCGCGATGATCTGGTGGAAACGAGCCGTCGCTGCCGTTGAGAACTGCAGGACCGGCACCTTCCGTGCGCCACGCAGGATGAGCTTGACATCGAGGTCGTAGGTGTCTCGCAAGTGGTGCAGCAACCGCTCACGAGAATCTTCCGCCATAGCGGCGACGCAGATGTCCATCCGGCCGCTGCCGCCTGCCGTACGCCGCTGCAGACCTTTGGATCGCATCGCGAAGCTGCCATCTTCCATATACCAGATCGCGAGCGCAAGTGGCGTCAACGCCTTCAAATAGTCCCAAGACAGGTGCTTCCTACCGTCACCGAAATAGACGGCCCGGCGCAGTTCGTGAAGTTCCGGAAGGGGCGCGAAGTCAGCAAAAACCGCGCCCTTCGCATTCGTCGTTCTAGAGTGTGGAATGTTCTGCAGGAGAGACGTCTTCCATTCCAGGTACGACACTTGCTTCCTGCCATGCCCCATACGGAAGCGGACACCCGAACGCCCACGCCGGTTGGGGGCGAGGTGGCCGTCACCCATCAGCGACCCCAAAACCACCTGCCATTGCTGATCATTGAGAAGTTCCTTCTCCGCGACCATGACCCGATCGTTCTCCGCCAGTTCCCCGGCATGACGCCAGCCCCCAGGTGTGCGGATGAGATGGTTCTCCGTCGCGGCGAACTGGGCACGCCCATTACCGCCGGACTTGGCAACGGTGAACTGCAGGAACTCCTCCGCCGGCCCGTTATCGAACCAGTTGACGACCTTGCGCGGCACGATCTGATCTGTTGCCGGATCGTAGGACAGCACTTCGACGGGTAGCTTCTGGTTGACGATCTTGCCGATCTTTTCCTGCGTGCCATCGGCAAGCATCACTCGCGTCGAGTAGTGGAAACAGCCGAACATGATGCCGACCTTCTCGCGCAACTGGTTGATGAAGATCGCGGTGGTGTTCGAATTGTGCAGGGCGGCCGTCAGCTTCCGCAGCGCCTGGCTCATCAGCCGCGCCTGCAGGCCGACGTGCGAATCACCCATCTCGCCCTCGATCTCGGCGCGCGGCACGAGTGCGGCGACCGAGTCGATGACCAGAACGTCCAGCGCGCCGGAACGGATCAGCATGTCGGCGATCTCCAGCGCCTGCTCCCCGGTGTCGGGCTGGGAGACCAGCAGCGCGTCGGTGTCGACGCCGAGGTTCTTGGCGTACTCCGGGTCCAACGCGTGCTCGGCGTCGATGAACGCCGCGATCCCGCCCCCTGCTTGCGCGTTGGCCACCGCGTGCAGCGCGACGGTGGTCTTACCGCTGCTCTCCGGCCCGTAGATCTCCACCACGCGCCCGCGCGGCAGCCCGCCGATGCCCAGCGCGACATCCAGCGCGATCGCACCGGTGGGGATCGCCATGATCGGCGCCCGCTCCTCGTCACCGAGACGCATCACCGAGCCCTTGCCGTACTGCTTGTCGATCTGCGCCAGGGCGAGCTCGAGCGCCTTGTCCCGATCCGGTGCTGCCATGGGATTCCACCTCGCTGATAGGAGCCTGTGTTGTGAGTCGGGGCTGACGTTACGTGCCAGGGCCGACACTCTCGGCGCCGGCGGAGATCTGTGGACCGCCGACCCCGATGTGGACAACATGATAAACGAACAGATGTTCGAGGCGGTGGGCGACACGCCACACCGCGATGAAATTTCGGCTTGACGCTGAGCGAGTGTGACGTCCGAACGAACCTATCGTCTGAACGTCACACTCGCACAAACACCGCGGGGCCGTCAGCGGCGCTGCGGCGGGACGTCGAACTCGGCGCAGATCGCGCACCAGATCTCCTTGGGCGACTCTCCCGCCGCCAGCGCCTGCCGCACGGTGCGGCCGCCGAGGGCGCTGAGCACGTGGTCGGTGGCCAGTGTCTCCGCCCTGATCTCGCCGAACTCTTCCGCCATGAGCCGGCGAAGCACGGTAGCTCGCATCAAATCCTCCTGCCGCATGATCCGCCACTGCCGTCGCGGCGTACGGTGATGAACGTGTTACTCGCCCAGATGACCGCGCCCGATTGGGCTCCGCTCGCCCTCAAGCTCGCCGGCGTCGTCGTTGTCGGTACCTCGCTCGTCGTGCTGATCATCGCCTGGCGCAACACCCGGGATCGCTGACTACCGTCGCCCTCCACTACGCCGTTCCCGGCTGGACGCGCTCGGAGAAGTAGTCCGCAAGCTGGTCGGGTGTCTTGAGCGTGACGTTAGGGTCGTAGCCGTTGTCCTGCATAATCACGCCCAGCAGCGGGCGATCTTTCACGGTGAACACCAGCATCGCCTTGCTCGCCCCGGCGACCGCGACGTAGTCGCCGTTGAGCGCGTTGCCATCCCAGCCCGCGGTGACCCGGTCGCCGCCCGCCACCGCGCTGAGCTGCGCGTCGGTGTAGCTCTCGAGCTTTTCCGCCGACTCGGCGTGCATGTACAACAGGTGCCCGCCGGGCAGCTTCGGCGGCGTGCACTCGACCATCGGCCCGAACTTCTCCTCGGGCACCAGCGGCCCGGTCACCTCGGCGTCGCAGTTCAGGTTGGCGTTGCCCGCGATGTCGCCCGCCAGTTGCCGGAGGCAGCCGGTGAAGCCCTTGCCGTCGGTGCTGCCGGGAGTCTCGCACTGCGCCGCGGTATAGGTCTCCGTCGAAGCGGCCGGATTGAACAGCAGCAGGCCGCCGGTGACCAGCACCGCGACGACCGCGAGCGCGGCGGCGCCGATGAGCAGCGCGCGCTTGCCGCCTCCCGGCTTCGGCTGCTCACCCGACGGGGCATAGGGCGGAAAGTTCGCCGGCGCGCCTTGGTGCGGGTACGGCGCCTGCCGCAGCCCGCTCGCCGGGAACGACCTGGGATAGCCGCCGGGCTGGGCCAGATTCTGGGACGGGTTCGGCCCCGTTCCGGCACCGGTCAGCGCGTTGGCATGCGTGCCTGCCACCGGCCCGGTGGGCGCGGGTGCGTTGTGCGCGCCCGTACCGCCGGCAGCGACCTGGCCCGCGACCCCCTGCGTGCGCGGGTTGATGCCGTCGAGGGTCACGTGATGGGCGCCGAGCGCCACCGCGGTCTCCGGCTGGTCCAGGCTGGCGGGCACGACACCGAGCTTCTCCGCGATCATGCTGCCGACCAGCGGTAGCCGGCTCGACCCGCCGACCAGGTAGATCCCGACGAGGGCCTGCGGCGTCATGCTCGCCGTGTGCAGCGTGCGGGACATCAGTTCGACACTGCGCAGCATCGCCGGGCGGACAAGGGCTTCCAGCTCTCCCCTGGTCACCAGCACATCGTCGAACGGCTCGGGCATCGGCACTTCCGTCTGGGGGTGCCGCGAGAGTGCTTCCTTGGCCGCCTTGACGTCCTCCTGCAGCGCACGCCGGGTGCGGCGATCCGCCGTCGACTCCGGCCGGAGCAGGTGCTGCCAGCGCTGCGGATCCTTATGCGAGACCTCGCGTCCGACGTGCACCAGCAACGCCTGGTCGACATCGAGACCGCCGAGGTCGGGGAGGCCGTCCTCGGCAAGCACAGTGAAGCCGCCGTTATGGGATGCGCTCACCACGGCGACGTCGAAGGTGCCCGCGCCGAGGTCGTAGACGGCGAGCGCGCGGCCAGGCGGGAGCGCCTTACCGGGAAACGACGCGAAATGGGCGGCGGCCGCGACGGGCTCGGGCACCAGCGTGATCGATCCGGTGATGCCGGCGAGCCGCGCGGCCGACATCAGCACATTGCGGCGGGTCGGCCCCCACTGTGCGGGATGGGTCAGCCGCACCTGGTCGGGTTGTTCCCCGCCGAGCTGGCGGGACACCTCGTCGAGTACTCGCCGCAGCACAGCCGCGAGCGCCTCGCTGACCGGCACGACGTCGTTACCGAGCAGCAAGGTCTGCTCGTCGACGCGGCGTTTCGGGTTGGGCTCGAACCGGGTCGGATCCAGCCGGGCGCGCCGCTCCGCATCGCGGCCGACCATGATCGTGCCGTCCTCCGCGGCGAAGATCGCCGAGGGCATGGCGGCCGATCCGTCGACGTCGACCACGCGCGGCGGGCGCCCGTCCGCGGCCAGCACCGCAACCGTGTTCGACGTGCCTAGATCCACTGACAGGACCCGCACAGCTCTCCCCTCGTCGACACCACCGCCGGCACTGTAGATCGTGTCCTGATGCTGCCATGTCCGTGCTGGTCGGCGGGAGTGACCCACCAGAAACGCAGACGACCCGTGGGCTCTTTCCATGTCATAGTCGACATGGCCCGGGAGGACTGAATCCGGGAGCCCACGGGTCGGGTGACTGCTGGGGAGATTAGCCAGCCGCTCAGCGAGCGCACCGGCTGCGAACCAGGCGGCTAGCTGGCAGCCACCTCACGAGTCCGATAACCAATCACTTTCCGGACCACCTCCTTTCCCGTGTACCTCCACGTTAGGCGCATCCGCCGCCGGGGAAAAGCGAATTAAGTGGCGCGAGCCGGCACCGAGGCGCGCGAACTCCCCCGCACCGGCCCGGAGCTGAAAGACGCTTTCAGTCCGTCCAACGGACTGAAAG
>WHSS01000275.1 GCA_009379975.1 Actinophytocola sp. | reverse complement strand
CGAACCGATCCCGGTCGGGGTCGGCCGCCAGCGCGGCGATCCCGCGGCCGAGCAGGTGCGGCGTCTCGGAATGCTCGAAGTACGGCACGCTCTCTGCCCGCTCGCGCCACGATTCCTCCGTCACGCTGAAGTAGTCGAGCATCGACTCCGATCGCAGCCAGCCGGGCGTGACGGTCAAAGCCGTCACGCCGTGCGGCTTGAGCTCGTGCGCCAGCCCGATGCCCATCCGGACGACCGCCGCCTTGACGAGGTCGTAGGCCATATTCGCGCGGTAGGGCACATCGCCCTTGCCGTCGCCTACCTCGACGACCAGGCCGCCGGCCCCTTCCAGCATGAGGGGGATCGCGAAGTGGCTCGTGATCAGGTGCGTCTCGATGCCGTTACGCAGGACGCCGAGCGTCGCGTCGAGCGGGTGTTCCCAGACCGGCTTGTCAAACTGCAGGAACGGGTCACCACCCCAGATGTCGTTGACCAGGATGTCGAGTCGCCCGTGGTGGTCGCGGATGCGGTCCACGAGCGCGGCGACGTCGTTCGCGTCGGTGTGGTCGCAGCGGACGGCGACGCCTTCTCCGCCGGCGGCCGTGACGAGCTCGGCCGTGTCCTCGATCGTCTCGGGGCGATTCATCGGGGAGCGCCCGGATCGCGTGGAGCGGCCGGTGCCGTAGACGGTGGCGCCGAGCGCTCCGAGTTCGATGGCGCTGGCGCGGCCGCAGCCGCGGGTGGCGCCGGCGACGAGGGCGACTTTTCCGGCGAGGGGACGTTGTTCGTTGACCACGCCATCACTATAACCGAATGTTCGTTTATAAACGAACCGCGGTTAGACGCGGCGATAGCCGGGGTGCACGCCGGACGTGAGGCTGTGGTGTTCGGCTAGTTTGCCGAGCAATGTCTCGAGTTTTGCGCGTTCCGATCCGGTGAGTGGTGCGCAGATTTCGGCTTCGTGCTCGGCGGCGGCACTCGCGATCTTCGCCAGCAGCCGCTCGCCCTTCTTGGTGAGGTGCAGCGCGTAATGCCTGCGGTCGTTCGGGTTGCGCCGACGTTCGACCAGCCCCTCGGACTCCAACTCGTCGATGAGGACGACCAGCCTGCTCGGCTTGAGGCCGAGTTGTGCGGCAACGGCCTGCTGGCTGCGGCCGGGGGAGGACGCGATCGCGCGTAGCAAGCCGTTCTGCGCGGGTGAGATCCCGAGGGGCGCCGCGCGTTCAGCGAACCGGTTCGCGCCGTACGCGCCGAGCTGAGCCAGCAGGAACGCGATCCCGAGAACGGGCTGCCCGCCGGGCGAGGTCGCTGTCGCGGACCTCTCGTCGATGACCATGAAAAAACGATACCACCCTCGTATCGTTCATGCTATGAATGAGTCATGAAGCGAACAGTTCACACACAGACCGGTCCGGCAGCCACCCGGACAGCAAGGACTCCAGCCCAGCTCGGTTTGATCGGCGCGCTGCTCGTCGCGGCCGCGGGGATCGGCATCCAGATCGCCACCGGCGTGACGGAGTACCCCACGATCCCGCCCGGCGCGGTGCTGCTGGTGGTGTCCGCGATCTTCGTCGCGATGGCGCCCTGGCGCTGGGCACCGATCGTCGGGCTGATTCTCGCGCTCTATTTGACAGTCGGGGCACTGATCGTCGGCGTGACCGGTGGCTCGCTGATGTGGGACCGGCTCGCCACGCCGAGCGACATCGGCCCATTTCGCGGTACCGGGATCCAGCTGCTCGCACTCTTCGTCGCCGTAGCAACGGGTGTGGTCGCGACGAGGCACTACTTCAAGTACAGGAAGTGACCACAAGCGACAGTAAGGAACAGCAAGGAACGACGATGTGCGTATCGTGTGCCGCGCCTGCCCATGGCGTGAGCCGGAGGAATGTGCTGCGGACGACCGCGGCCGCCGGACTGGCCGGTACGGCTCATCGACCCGTACCTCACCCGCCAGCGGTACGCGGGTCCCGACGGCCGGATGGACTCGCAACGTCCGCTGGAGGTGAACGCACGGATCATCGACGGGGGCCAGAGCAACCACCTGGCTGGGCGGTTACGGTTTCTCCCCTGCCGGCACACTGACCGCCCCACCGACGAAACCGACGACGATCGGGCAACTGGTCGAGGGTGGTTCATGGGGCTACCAGGTCACCGTGCGGGACCGGTTGCGCGTGATGTTCCTCAGCGGCACGGCCAGTTTCGCCGAACGGGAAGTCGCCGGGGTCAGGCCAGAGGTGCTGGTACTCGGCTCCAGCGGCAACGCGGCGGTGCACGACTACTTCGAACGCGTGCTCCAGACGCTGGGATGGCCCCGGATCGTCGTCCCCTCCCACCACGACGACATGGTGACCGCCCTGGACAAGCCGGAAGTGCACGACAGCGTCAACCGTGAAGTCGTCGCCACATTACACAGCATCCTCGGCGATCGGGGCCGGGGTGCTCGACCCGCGTCACCTCGAGCAATTCCAGCTCTGACCCGAATCCGCGGTTCTGCCGGAGCCGGCCACTGGATGCAGAGCGGGAGATCTCCGTCCTGCCCAATCGCCAGCGCGCTGGGCCGATGTCAGCGGCTGACGGTCTCGTCCGCCTCGGGTAGTACTGGGACCAGGGCGTCCCAGCGGGCGATCTCGCATCCGTTGGTGCGGTCGAACCGGGCGGCCACTGGTTTGCCGCGGGCGATGCCTTTCACGGTCGCGCGCTGCGGTCCGCCGTAGATCATCGTGCAGAAGCTGCCTGGCGGCACCGGCTGGAACGGGTCGCCGTGCAGGTTGTTCAGCCGCCTGCAGGCGGCGTCAGCGTTGGGGTGGTTGCCGCCGGTGGGGTGGCAGGTCAGCGTGTGCTTGCTCGGCTTCGCGCCTGGCTCCGCCAGCACCTCTATCTTCAGCACTGTGGGGCGCCCAACGGTCTCGGCAGCGGCCCACGTCGTGGCGCTGGAAACGACTATTGCAGCGAGCGCAACCGCGGTGAGTGCGATTCTCATCGGCCCTCCCTTACGACGCAGACTCGACACGTCGAGCTTCGCGCAGCGGAAGACGGTCGGGAGCGAAAGACACCCGATACTCGCCAGTCGTCACCCGTCCGTGCACTGTTCGCGCATGCCGACCACCGCTGCGGACCCCGCCCACGGTCCGCAACCCCCGGACCTGCGCGATCGGCGGCATGAGGGGGTTCAGGCGCGCTGACGTTCGGCCCGTTGCTGGATCAGCTCCTCGACCGCGGTGGGGAGGGTGGTTTCGAAGTCGATGAGTTTGACCCACGTCGGAGTGATGACTATCCGGACCATGCCGTCGTAGAGCGAGCGGACCTCAGCTTCCCACTCGACCCGCTGCTCGGGGGTCATCTCGTAGCTGCCGTTCATCTGCAGGTACTCCTCCGGGATGCCGTCCACCACGTCCAGCTCCACTTGGCCGCGGATGAGCAGGATCTTCGGCGGGTGCACCTCGGTGTCGATCGTCAGCGCGACCGCGGGGTTGTGCCGCAGGGAGGGCAGTTTCGGGGCGTTCTTCGTGGTGCAGACGATGATCTCCGAGCCGTTGAAGGTGAATCCGATCGGGACGTTGCGCGGGGTGCCGTCCTTGGCGACGTAGGCCATGCGGAGCAGGTCGTGAGCCAGGAGCTCCTGGCTGATCGGGAGGTTCAGGATCGCGGTGATCTCGTTCGGTTGCATGGTGGTCGCTCTTTCATCGGTGTCGTCGAGGCCCGTTCGGCTTTCGTACCCCTGGGACGGAGCCGCCAGCGCGTTCTCGACACCCACGACGCATGAAATTTCTGCTTCCGACCGGAGGATCACGCGCCGGCTTCGATCGCGACTTGCGGTTCACTGGCGTCCTGGGGAAGGGGCGCGGCGCCTGCCCAGGCACTACGGCATGACCTGAAACCGCTCGTGACGCGCCCTGCGGCCGTGGCGTTCGGCTACCCGGTGGGGGACGGGTTGGTGACCGCCTGCAGGAGCCGGCGAAGGGCCGCCAGGTCACCTGCGGCGACGACGCTCTTGTCGGATATGGCGGCGTCGAGCGCGGCCGGGTCGCCGGTTCGCACCGGGTACGGGTCGCAGTCGGAGGCAGCATGTGGACGACGTCGATCTTTCCCGATAGCGGAGGTGGCGACCACGTGCTGCCCGTCAAGCGCGCAATCCGTAAGGCGGAAGCCATTGCAGCAGGCGACATTGCGACTGTTGCGTTAGAGCTCATTGATACTTGACCGACGCCGTGCCCAAGCTTCTCAGGCGAACACATGTGACATGTGCAGATGCTGCTCGCCTCGCCCGGCAGAGTCCTCACCGCATGGATTGTGATGCCATTGCATGATCTGAGCAACACGATGAGACCGGTGTTGATCCCTTCATCGAGCTATGGCCGGACAGCAAACTCGAGAGCCTGCTGTCCCGACGGCCACATCTGGTGGTGGCTCATGGCCTCTCCAGTACCCAAGGGGACACCGAGGCCTCGTGAGGAGCGCGAAGAGCGGCATGACTGGACGTTGTATGCCTGTTAGGGAGACGTTTCGGACGACACCGGTCACGTGTGCCCGGTCATCGTCAGGGTCTGCACGGTTCTAGGAGCCAGGCCATGCCAGGACGATCCGGCGTTCCTGGCGATCGCCTTCCACATCTTGTGGCCTTTGGCATCTGGATAAGCCAACTTCAGCAGGGCGAAGCAGGCCAACGATGTGTCGCAGTAGTCGAGCCAAAACTGCGTGAAGGCTCTGGGAATGAACACTGGTCCATTACTTTGCCAGATGTCGCCGTTCGAGAACCCGGGCTGACTGTGGACGTATCGACAAGCGTCGGCATAGAGGTCGCGCATGACGCCGTTAGTCGGGTTGTTGCCGAATAGGCCCTGGCCTCCAAGCTTGGTATCGAGCGTCTTGCCAGCCGGTTTCAATCCGATGATGTCAACCGAGTTGCCGAACTTCGGTGAATCCTTAGTGTTTGCTCTCCAGTCATTGAATCCTGTCTGGTCGTT
>WHSS01000085.1 GCA_009379975.1 Actinophytocola sp. | reverse complement strand
GACCACCAGGCCGCCACCATGAGGACGACCATGAGCGCGCCGAGCAGCCGTACGGGACGCATCTTGCCGCGTGCCCGGGTGGTTTCTCGGTGCTTGATACTCACGGTCGTCCTCACGGTGCGGTCGATCAGGTGATGGCCAGCGAAACCGTCTCGATCGCGGAGACCGGGACGCCGTTGTCGCCGCCGTGGCCGGAGAGGTAGTGAACCGAAACGACGTTGCCGTTGATTTGCGCGACTCCTCTGCCGAGGACGTCCCCATTGCTGTCCAGGGTCCGTGCGCTGACCCAGAGGCCATCGCACGCGGTGTCGACATCGGTGACCTTCACGCCGAACGACAGTGGCTCCGGGCCGTTGTCGTCCTGCTCGATCATGTAGCCCTCGACGCCGACGCCGTCGGTGTCGCAACTCAGATCCGAGCTCTGCCCGGACTGGGCGTTGCCGCCGTCGACGTCCAGCGCTGCCGCTGCGCCGAAGACGCCGGCGAAGACCAAACCTGCTGCGCCGAATGCTGCTGCGTAACGCTTCTTGCTCATAGGTTTACTCCACAATGGACTGGGGGCAGCACGAAGCGCCGCCCCGGATGGGGTCTTTCCTGGGATTTCCGGCCGTTGGCCATCGGCCGGAAGACACGGGCGCCGAATCGGACCAGTAGACCGATGCGACGTATGTCAAAGGTTTCGTAATGCCAAGCAAAGGTGTTAACAAAAAACCAGCCGTGTCACTCAGATGGTCTAGTGGCCGCCACTCGCGGAGCGGGTGACCGGGCTGTCGCGGCGCGGCGCCACGTGCGGCACGATGCGTGCATGGACCAGCAGCAGAAGGCGCAACCCAACCTCAAACCCCGCAGCACCGAGGTCACCGCCGGTTACGAGCGCGCGCCGGCGCGAGCCATGCTGCGCGCGGTCGGCATGACCGACGAAGACTTCGACAAATCGCAGATTGGCGTCGCGTCGTCGTGGAACGAGATCACCCCGTGCAACCTGTCGTTGCAGCGCCTCGCCGGGGAGTCCAAGCACGGTGTGCGGGACGCGGGCGGCTTCCCCATGGAGTTCGGCACCATCTCGGTCTCCGACGGCATCTCGATGGGCCACGAAGGCATGCGAGCGTCACTGGTGAGCCGTGAGGTCATCGCCGACTCGGTCGAGTGCGTCGTGCACGCCGAGCGGCTGGACGGCACGGTGCTGCTCGCTGGCTGCGACAAGTCGCTGCCCGGCATGCTGATGGCCGCCGCCCGGCTGGACCTGGCTTCGGTGTTCCTCTACGCGGGTTCGACCTTGCCCGGGCACATCGGCGATCACGACATCACGATCCAGGACGCCTTCGAGGGCGTCGGTGCCTGCGCCCTGGGGCGGATCACCCCGGCGGAGCTGGAGGAGATCGAGCGGCACGCGTGCCCCGGCGAGGGCGCCTGCGGCGGCATGTTCACCGCGAACACCATGGCCAGCGCCGCCGAGGCGCTCGGGATGTCGTTGCCCGGCAGCGCCTCGCCACCCGCTCCCGACCGTCGCCGCGACGACTACGCCCGCCGCTCCGGCGCCGCCGTCGTCGAACTGATCAAGCAGGGGATCACCGCGCGGCAGATCATGACCCGCGTCGCCTTCGAGAACGCGATCACCGTGGTCACCGCTCTCGGCGGCTCCACCAACGCCGTGCTGCACCTGCTGGCGATCGCCCGCGAAGCCGAGGTCGAGCTCAACATCGATGACTTCAACACCATCGGGGATCGCACTCCGCTGCTGGCCGACGTGAAGCCCTTCGGGCGCTACGTGATGAGCGATATCGACGGCATCGGCGGCCTGCCGGTGGTGATGAAGGCACTGCTGGACGCCGGGCTGCTCAACGGCGAGGCGCTGACCGTGACCGGTAAGACGATGGCGGAGAACCTCGCGGACATCGACCCACCCGACCCGGACGGCAAGATCATCGCGGCTGCTGCGAAGCCGCTGGCCCCCACCGGCGGGCTGACCATCCTGCGTGGCTCACTGGCGCCAGAGGGTGCCGTGGTGAAGAGCGCGTCGCTGGCGAGCGGGGTCACCGAGGGCACCGCGCGCGTATTCGATGACGAGTCCGATGCGATGGCCGCCGTCACCGAGGGCCGGATCCAGGCGGGCGACGCAGTGGTTATCCGCTATGAAGGCCCGGCCGGTGGCCCCGGGATGCGCGAGATGCTCGCCGTCACCGCCGCGATCAAGGGCGCCGGCCTCGGCTCGGAGGTGCTGTTGCTGACCGACGGGCGGTTCTCCGGTGCCACCCACGGGCCGTGCATCGGGCACGTCGCGCCGGAAGCCGCGCACGGGGGCCCGATCGCGCTGGTCGCCGATGGCGATCGGATCCGGCTCGACCTCAGCGCCCGAACCCTGGACCTGCTCGTCGACGACGCCGAGCTGGCGCGGCGGAAGCAAGCCCTGCGACCGAAGCCGCCGCGGTACACCACCGGTGTGCTGGCCAAATACGCGAAGCTGGTCGGTTCGGCCGCCGACGGCGCGGTGTGCTGGTAACCCACCCTCGTGAGTGGCTGTCCGGGTTCTAACCCGGACAGCCACTCACGAGGGTGGGCGGCTGGACAGTTCGGTGAAGTCACTGGTCTTGGCCGGGTCTGGGGTGGTCGCGGTCGCGGTCCAGGTCGGACTCAGGGTGTCGGTACTCGTCATGATCCGATTCTGTTGATCAACCAGTGCTGCCGGTATCCCGCTTGCGCCCTTCTTCGTGCTGGTGCTGGCCCCGCCCCGCGTGAGGGCCTATGTCGACAAATCGCTAAGCACGTTGAGGTGATATGTCGAGGTATGCCCGGTATGCGTTGGGCTCATCCGGTGAATTGACTACGCCAAATGGAGGTATCAAGCGGGAGCTGGCTGGGCCAGACGGGTGCACTTGCGACGAACTGTAGCCACTACTTCTTCCCTCGTTCATTCGATTGGGCGACGATACGCGCCACACGTCAACGATGAGAGGGGCCCGGGTGACTACCCGTCAACATCGACGCGGTGCGCGAACAGCGACCGACACACTGGCCATATTGTCGATTGCCTGCGCGGCGCTCGTCGGCCCGGCCGCACATGCCGCGCCCAGCAGCGGCGCGGTGATCGCCGAGGTCTACGGCGGTGGGGGTAACTCCGGCGCCACGCTGACCAACGACTTCATCGAGCTCGCCACGGTGGGATCCACCGCGGCGAGCCTGGCAGGCTGGAGTGTGCAGTACCTGCCCGCGCAGCCGAGCGCGAGCAGCCGTTGGCAGGTCACCGCGCTCAACGACCAGGTCGAGCCCGGCGCTCGGTACCTCGTCCAGGAAGGCAGGGGCGCGGGCGGCACCGTCGAACTGCCGGCACCGGACGCGACCGGCAGCATCTCGATGTCCGCGTCCAGGGGCACCGTGGCGCTGGTCAACGACACCGCCGCGCTGACATGCCTCACCGCGGCGGACTGCGCGGCCGATGGCCGGATCGTCGATCTGGTCGGCTACGGCGACGCCGTGGTGCGCGAGGGGTCCCCGGCACCGGCGGCCAGCAACACAACCTCGGTCGCCCGTTCCGGCGCGCTGACCGACACCGACGACAACGCCGCGGACTTCGTCACCGGCACCCCGACACCGACCAACTCGGCGGGCGAGGGCTCTGGCGGCGGCGACCCCGGGCCGGACCCGATCAGCGCGACGATCAGCGAGATCCAAGGGACGAAGCGGGTTTCCGCACTCGATGGCGACCCGGTTGCCGATGTTTCGGGCGTGGTCACCGCGGTCCGGGCGTTCGGCTCTGCCCGCGGTTTCTGGATGCAGGACCCTGACGGCGACGACGATCCTCGGACCAGCGAAGGCTTGTTCGTCTTCACCGGCTCGGCGACGCCCGCGCTCCAGCCCGGGGACGCGGTGATCGCCGGCGGCACGGTCAACGAGTTCTACCCGACCAACCCGTCGAGCTCGCCGTATCTGTCGACCACTCAGCTGAGCGGCGCGCAGTGGACGGTGGAGTCCACCGGTGAGCCCGTGCCGGAAGCCGAGCTCATCAAGCCGGACACCGTGCCCGAGGTGCTCACCGCCAAGCCCGGCGGCAACATCGAGGGCCTCGATCTCGAGCCGGACACGTACTCGCTCGACTTCTGGGAGTCGCGCGAAGGCATGCTCGCGGGCCTCGACGACGCCGCGATCGTCGGGCCGAGTACCCGGTTCAACGAGCTGTATGTGACCAGCAAGCCGGACCAATACCCGTCCGCGCGCGGTGGCACCGTCTACACCGGTTACGACAACGACAACACCGGCGTGCTCAAGATCGAGTCGCTCATCCCGTTCAGCGAGCGGCCTTTCCCGACCGCCAACACCGGCGACACGCTGACCGGCCGGACGGCGGGCGTCATCGAGTACGACCGCTTCGGCGGCTACACGTTGATGGCGAACGTGCTGGGCGAGGTCGCCGACGGCGGGCTGCAGCGGGAGACCACCCGTCAGCAGCGGTCCAACGAGCTCGCCGTGGCCAGCTACAACGTGGAGAACCTCTCCGGCGCCGACAGCCAAGCGAAGTTCGACGCCCTGGCCAACGGTGTGGTGGAGAACCTGGCGACGCCGGACATTCTGACGCTCGAGGAGATCCAGGACAACAACGGTCCCGTCGGCACCACCGACGGCGTCGTCGAGGCGGACGTGACGATGCAGCGCTTCACCGACGCGATCGTCGCCGCTGGTGGCCCGCGCTATGACTGGCGGCAGATCGACCCCGAGGAAGGCCAGGACGGCGGCCAGCCGGGCGGCAACATCCGCGTCGGATTCTTGTTCAACCCGGACCGGGTCGCCTTCGTGGACCGCGAAGGCGGCGACGCCACGACTCCGGTCGAAGTGAACAGCGTCGCGGGCAAACCCCGGTTGTCGGTGTCACCGGGCCGGATCGACCCGGGTAGCGACGCCTGGTCGAGCAGCAGGAAGTCGCTGGCGGGAGAGTTCGTCTTCCGCGGCAGGACGGTGTTCGTCGTGGCGAACCACTTCAACTCCAAGGGTGGCGACCAGCCGGTGCACGGCCGGTTCCAGCCGCCGGATCGGAGTTCGGAGACGCAGCGTGTCCAGCAGGCCGCACTGGTGCGCGGGTTCGCCGACGATGTGTTCGACGTCGACTCCGGCGCCAACGTGGTGGTGGCGGGCGATATCAACGACTACCAGTTCTCCCCGACGGTCGGCATCCTGACCGAAGGCGGCGCACTGCGGACGTTGATCGACGAGCTGCCCGAATCGGAGCGCTACGGCTACATCTTCGAGGGCAAGTCGCAGGTGCTCGACCACATCCTGATCTCGGGAGCGCCGCTGCGAGTGGACTTCGACGCCGTGCACGTCAACGCCGAGTTCCACGATCAGACCAGCGACCACGACCCGCTGATCGCCAGGTTCATCCCCGGTGCGGGCGTGGCATCCTCATACCCGTAACGGGTCCGTTGAACGGACACTCATGACGCAGCGCCGAGGTTCCCGCGCGGGGCCTCGGCGTCACCTCGATGACGGCGGTCCCGAGCGACAACCGGGTGCCGGCAGGCAGGTTATCCCGGGACAGGTCGAGGTCCAGGTAGAGCTGATCGCCGGCGAGCGCGCGCATCTCCCGCTCGTCGACGGCGGGCCGACGCACCACGAGCTCGACCGTGCCCGCGTCACGCGGTGCGGTTCGGAAGTGATCGAGTGCGGCCTCCAGTTCGGCCATCGTGCGGTGAGCCATGAATCCGAGTGTGCGGGATGGGTTACCTGGCGGGCCACGGAATTTTGTTCGATGAGACGAAGCAGACATCCGCAAGGCGAGGCCTTGGCCAGCCGCGATGTCACCGATCACGCGTCAACTTGTGACGATTTTTCTATCCAGTGGCACTTGCGTCTCATCGGGCGGCAAACGACGATGGGCCGAGTAGGGAAAGTGGGGTGACTGGGATGACTGCCGTAGGCGAACTTCCCGCCAATCCGTTGTCGATCTCGTTGGAGCTTTCGCATCAGCGGTTGTGGTGGCAGATAGACGACGAAGACCACATGCCGGAGCGGTGGGATGTGACCGCCGACGTGGAGGACTGCCGTCCTTGCGTAGAAGAAGCGCGCCACGTCGCGGACATCTCCCTGGTGATTGCCGACCTGCGCCGGGAGCGAAACCTCTTGGACGCGGATGAACTGGGAGAGTGGGCGTTGGAATTCATCGCGGAGACGGTGATCGATCCTGCCGAAGGGACCTTGCATCCCGGGCTCGACGAGCTGATCTCGGATGGCCCGGCACGGATGGTCATCCTGCGGAACGTCACGCTCACCGAGCCGTGGCGCGGGCACGCGCTCGGTGCCGCGCTCATCGCGGGCGCGCTGCGGATCTTCGCCCATTGCGCGCGACTGGCCGTCTGCCGGATATCACCGCTGGCATTCGCCCAGGTCGCACCGGACCGGGTGAGCGCCGAGTTGGCGAGCGTTCGCATGGGCGAGATGCTCGGCCGCATCGGGTTCGGCCGGTGGCATGACGTTCACTTCGTGGACCTGCAGAGCTACAGCCTGCTCGACGCCCGGATGGATCTGTTCGATCAGTGGTATCCGTCCAGTGACCCCGATGAGCCCTGGGACGAGGACTGAGGACGCCGCAGATCCAAAGGGAGCCCAAGGTGGCCGCGGGTGCCATATAGGCACCCGCGGCCACCTTGGGCTCCCTGCTTTATTAGAACGGAAGCAGTCTGATATTAAGCCGGCATTCATCTTGCATTCATTTTGACTGTTCGTCGAACAGCGAAAGAGATGGGTGAGTACGTTCTGAACCGGGGACCGAGGCGTTTGCCCGCCGGTATGTGGGGTACAGTCCGTCGCGTCAGTGGCGGTGCTGTTGCGGTAGTTGATCGAAACAGGGGTAGCTATGGATCATTCGAAAACAATCGTGTGTTCATTCTACACGGCGGATGAGTATTATCGGGGGCATGCCGCGTCGTTGCGGAAGAACCTCGAGCGTATCGGCGGCATCGCCTATGAGCTCGAAGAGATCGAGAAGGCTGAGGACGAGGACTGGGCCGACATCTGTCGCAAGAAGATCGGATTCCTCGCGAGGGTATGTGAGCAGAATCCGGACAGAAAAGTCTTCTGGATCGACGTCGATTGCGCACTGCTTGAATTTCCCGCCTACATCGCCGAGTTCACCTCAGATATTATCGGGTTCCAGCGCGGATTTGGCACTCCGCTGCGCATTGGATACGAGAATCGAACCAGGTTCTGGGAGCCGTGTTTCTTCGGCATCAACACCACGCCGAGCGCCCGGAAATTCATCGCCGATGCCAACCTGCTCGAGCAGAACGCCGAGATCAAGGCTACCGATGACTATTTCTTCGAGGAGTCGTGGCGGTCCAACGCGGCGCGGTTGTCGTTTCAAGTCATCCCGTCGATCGCAGTCCTGTCCAAGTCGACGGCGAGCCCTCAAGGCGCTTCGGTGTTCTTCTCCTTCGGCGCCAGCGGTAACGTCGAGCAGTTCAAGGACCACGTGCAGCAGCACGACCGCATCGGCGGCGCCAGGACGCCTGCGATGCGGCGGGCCCGGCACCGGGCGCTGCGTGGCGCCAAGCTGGTCGAGCGGAAGCTTCCGGAGCGTGCGTCGATGCCGCTGCGCAGGGTCGCCGACAGGTCCGGTCTGACGCATCTGCTCACCGGTGGCGAGTTCGGCGTTGGGGGCGGGGCTGGCGCGAAGCACCGCAATCGCATCGTCAAGGAAGTCATCATGGCCGGGCAGCGCGGTGAGGTCGAGCGAGTCGAGGGGGCCTTCGGGCGGCTGACCGCGAGCGGGATCCCCTCTGAGACGGAGATCGCCGCGAAGCGGGCCGCCGACGCTTTCGCGGTCTACGCGAGCAAGAACCTGGCGCAGGAACCCGTCAAGCTGGCCTGGTGGCCCCGTCCGTTCCCGGGGAACTTCGGTGACTGGCTGAGCCCGCTGATCTTCGACGCGAAGACGGATCGGTCCGTTCTCTACCAGAGCCCCACGGCGCACACGACCGACCCGCACATCGTTTCGGTCGGATCCATCGGGCGGTTCGTCAAGCCTGGATCCATCGTCGTCGGCACGGGTATCAGCAGCAACGACATCGGGCTCGAGCCGAAGGCGCGGTATGTCTCCGTCCGGGGCCCGATCACGGCCGACCTCGTCCGGGACTCCGGCGGGCCTCGCGTGGAGAGCCTCGGTGACCCAGGGGCGCTGATCTCCCGCATCATCCCGATGGAGCGCGGGCTGACGAACGGCCGGATCGCCCTTGTCCGGCACTTCACGCATGCCAACCTGCCGCTCTCCCTGCCGGACTACGTCGACGAGCTTACTGTCCTGCGCTCACATCCCCATGCGATCCGCTCGTTCGTGACCGAGTTGAACGCCTACGACGCCGTGGTCACCAGCGCGATGCACGTGATGATCACCTGTCACAGCTACGGCATCCCCTGCGCGTTGATCACCTTCGAGGGCTTCGAGTCGACCGTCCACGGGACGGGGATCAAGTACAAGGACTACTCGCTGGGCGCGGGCCTGGACACCGTGTACGAGCCGGTCACCGTGTACTCGGACCTGCGCCGCATCGACCTCGAGTCGATGGTCGCGAAGGAGAAGATTTCGGAGACGAAGCTGGACGAGATCGAGCAAGCCGTCATGTCGGGAATCTCCGCGTACCTCTCGACAACCGGCTAGGCCGGCGTGCTCGGACATCTGGTCGCCGCGTTCAGAGCGATGTTCACTACCCGTGGCAGCCGGGTGGCGGTCGCCCTGCTCATCGTGGTCACCGCGGCCATTCCCGCGGCGGAGATGCTGGTGCTGCGGCTGTTCTCGTCGCTCATCATCGACGGACCGGAGACATTCAGCAAGGATACCGGCGCGGTCATCGTCAAGATCGGCATCTTCTTCCTCGCTTTCGGCCTCACTCGGGCAGCGCATCACCTCGTCCGGCTGGGCAGGGTGCGGGTCTTCCGGGGCGGGTTCGAGGCCTCGAGCCGGACTCGCAGCCCCAGTCAGGAGAGCTGGGAGTGGGCGCTGGCGTTCGAGCTGTCCGGTGTGCTCGTCGGTCTGGTTCAGACTGTCATGTTCAGCGCGCTGTTTCTCCTTATCGACTGGCTCACGGGCGTCCTCAATGTCCTCGTCTGCGTCATCGTGCTGGCCATACTTTCCACGATCTACCGCAGGCAACTCAAGCTGCAGCAGGGCTACGTCGAGATGGGCAGCCGCCCTGGCACCGTTGCGATTTCTGAGCGCGTGGGCGGGAGGATCCGGGACGCGGAGTTCGGCGCGATCGTCGCCACCGGGGCCATGGTGGTCGTGCTGGTGTGCATGCTGCTGCGCACGCTGTCCGGTGAGATCAGCAGCGCCGATGCCATCGTCCTTTTCCTTGCCCTCCGTCTGCTGTCCGGTCAGCTCGGGACGGTGTCGGCGGGCGTCATGCGATTTGCCAGAGCTTCTGCCCGCCGGGGGAGTCCCTGAAGCCCTGCCTCTTCTCATCGTCGGGTACTCCACCCCCGCTTTGCGCAAGGTGATGTTGATCAGGAGTCATGGTGCTGTTGCCCACTGGCGCTCGATTTGTCCGCCAAGCTTGCGGGTCTGTACGTGACGATGACTCCGTCGGGCCGGGTGTAAGTGGGACTGTCGGCCACGATGACCATCAGGGCTCGGCATCCGCCACGCCGGAAGCGGACATTCAGGCTGAAATCCCCCGGGATGTCGGTCGCGCTACGGCCCACTCAACCAGCGATCACGATCTACGGCTGCAGTGGCTGCGCCACGAGGCGCTCTGTCTGCATCCCCCTCGCAGCGGGGAGAGATTGGAGGTGTATCTCTGGGTCCGATGGCTTACCTGGATCCGAAAGGTGAAGGGGACCGTAGCATGCCAGGAAACCAGCGCGTCGTGCCCAGGCGTATGGGGCGGAACGTTGGGGGACCCGCGTGATAGGGCGAAAGCCGGATTGCCTGAAGCCCCAATCCCCAGACGGTGAAAAGCCGCACCCATCGGAAAGACGCCTGAAACCGGTGCCGTGCCCTGCGGCGGGGTGAGTACTGACCCGCTGCAACCTCCGGGCGCGGAGCGATGTCCAATGAGGACATTCAAGGGGATGAGTGGGCCGCCTACGTCACGCTCGAGACGTGCAACGAGAGAGCAAAACGCCGGGGCGCCCGCATACGGGTGCCCCGGCGTTTCGCCTGATCAGCTGGCGGAGGATACGGGATTCGAACCCGTGAGGGCTTTCACACCCAACACGATTTCCAATCGTGCGCCTTAGGCCGCTCGGCCAATCCTCCGCAGGAGAGGCTACCCGACGCGGGCTGACCTGCGGATCCGGGGCGGGGTCCAGCCTGCTGGATTGACACAGCCTGGACAAGCCCAACCCTTCGTGCGGTCTTCAGCGTGTGTTCAGTTCGAGTCCACGCTTCGCCCCGGACGGCTGGATACGGTCCGAAACACCGAGCCGGCTCCGGGTGAACCGCGTCCGGGTGCCCCGGCCGGCAGCGAGGGAGGAGTCAGGCATGAAGGCAGGCAATCGCCTCGACGTGGTGCGGCGCAGGACCCGCGTTCTCGGAGCCGGTCTCGTCATGGGGGTGAGCGTCGCTCTTGTCACCGGAACCGCCGGTGCCGGGCAACCCGCTGATTCGGGTGCCGACCCGATCACCATCGGGCACCGCGCGAGCGCCGGGCTGGCGCCTGAGAACACGCTCGCCGCGGTCGATCTGGCACTGGAGCACGACCCGGACTTCTTCGAGATCGATGTCCAGCTCTCCGCCGACGGTGTGCCCGTGATCGTGCACGACACCACGCTGGCCCGCACGTCCAACGTCGAGGAGGTCTTTCCCGGACGCGAGGGCGACCTGGTCAACGACTTCACCTACGGCGAGCTTCAGCAGCTCGACGCGGGGTCGTGGTACAGCGAGAAGTTCGCCGGCGAGAAGATCCCGACGCTGTCCGAGATCCTCGACCGTGGGTACCCCGGTCCCGGCATCGTCATCGAGCTCAAGAACCCGGCACAGTCGCCGGGGCTGGTGGACGTCGTCGTCGACGAGTTGGAGTCCGACCCCCGCTGGGGCGAACTCGCCGACGACGGTCGGCTGAACGTCATCTCGTTCGACCTGGCCGCCCTGGCCGACTTCCACGAGCACCGGCCCGACGTACCGGTGATGGGGCTGGGAGCCGTCCCCGCCTCGGACGCCGACCTCGCTGCCATCGCGGAGTGGGCCGATGCGTGGGGCACCAACTATCGGACGCTCGATCGCGCCGATGTCGACCGGGTCCACGACGCGGGCCTGCCGCTGAACGTCTACACGGTCAACAGCCCGGAGCACATGGAGCACGTTATCGATCTGGGCGTCGACTTCGTCACCACCGACTTCCCCGGTGTGCTCGAAGACCTCTTGGCGGGCGACGATCCCTTCCGTGATGCCAACGGCATCGTGATCTCCGGCGCGCAGGGCGACGTGCCCGGCGACGACCTCCAGCCGGAGAACGGCGAGCACGTTGTTCTCACCAACACCACGGGGCGCCCGGTGAACGTCAGCGGCTACTACATCAACGACGCCGTCATCAACACGCTGGAAGTTGACCGCGGGTACATCATCCAGCCCGGCGGCGAGCTGCGCGTCTGCACGGGTCCCGGCACCAACTCCAGGGATCTCCGGGACGCCCGCTACTACAACGACCTCGGCCGGGCCGTGTTGAACAACGGGGGCGACAGCCTGGCGCTGTTCAGCGGCGACGGCGATTTGCTGGACATCTACGCCTATTGAGTGATCCCGGCGACGTGATCTCGGGTCACGGCGGCGGTGCGCCACCTCGGTGAGCCGCCGCCCGAGCCTTCACGCAAGGTAGGCTGTCGGCGACGCCCTCTGGAAAGACTGTTTCCGATACGGAGCCGACGTGTCCCGACGACCCGCCACCCCGAGCCTGCTGCGCTCGATGAACGACCGCAGCGCGCTCGAGCTGCTGCTGCGTGACGGGCCGCTGACCAGGGTGGGCCTGGGTGAGCGCACCGGCCTGTCCAAGGTCACGGCTTCCCAGCTGCTGGCGCGCCTGCAAGAGCGTGATCTGGTCGAGGTGGTCGGCACCCGCTCAGCGGGCCGGGGGCCCAGCGCCGAGCTCTACGCCATCCGCCCCGGATGTTCCTACAGCATCGGCGTCGACCTGAACCCCGATCGCGTGCGGGTCGCCGTCGCCGACGTCATGGGCTCGGTCGTCGGCCGCGTCGAGCGCTCGGTGAACGGTGCGACCGATCCGAAGCGGCTCATCCACGACGCGGCCGTCACCGTGACGGACGAGGCAGGCATCGAGCTCGTCGCCGTCGACGAGGTCGTGATCGGGATGCCCGGCGTGGTGGACCCGGCCAGCGGCGACATCGAGCTGTCGTTCGACCTGCCCGGCTGGCATCGGGGGCTGCGCGACGTGCTGGCAGCCGACCTCGGGTGCGACCTCACGTTCGAGAACGACGTGAACCTTGCGGCCGTGGCCGAGCGCGCCGAGGGAGCCGGCCGCGAAGTCGATGATCTGGTGTTGTTGTGGGTCGGGCGTGGTGTCGGGCTCGCGGTCGTGCTCGGTGGCAGGCTGCATCGCGGTGCGACCGGTGCGGCCGGTGAGATCGGGTACCTGCCGATGCCGGGCGTTTCTGCTCCGGCGCGGATCGACCGGCCTGCCGAGGGTGCCTTCCAGGGTCTGGTGGGCGCGGGTGCTGTCATCGAGCTCGCCCGGCAGCACGGCATAGTCGCGGCAGACGCCGCCGATGCCGTCGCCGTAGCGCTGGCAGGCGGAGACGGCTCGGAGCGGTTTCTCCGCGTCCTCGCGGATCGGCTGGCGCTCGGGGTGGCCGCGGTCTGCGCCGTGGTCGACCCGGCGCTCGTCGTCGTCTCGGGAGAGATCGGCGCGACCGGTGGAGCGGCGTTGTGCGAGCTGCTGGCCGGGGGCGTCCGCCACATCGCGTCCGTCCATCCGAAGGTCGTCCCGACCGCGGTCGACGACGCGGTGCTGCGTGGCGCCGTCCTGACGGCGGTCGAGAAGGCGCGCCGGACGCTGTTCTCGTCGTCGGAGTGAGCGTTACGCAACCGTGACGGGCGAAACTGGTAACTAACCTTACAGTAGCGGCAGGCAGCTACTGGAAAGACACGTTTCATTTAGTCGGTGTCCGCTCCGCCCCCATCACCAGGAGGGATTCGACGTGTACCGAACACGTGTCCTCACCGCGGTCTTCGCCGCCGCAACGCTCGTCCTGACCGCATGTGCCGGGGACGGTGCGAGTTCCACGCCCGCCGACGAGAACCCTGAGCCCGCCGAGATCCGGTTGTGGATCAACGGCCCGGACACCCCGGAACCGATGCGGAAGTGGCTCAAGACCACCTTCGAGAAGGAGAACAGCGGCTCCACGCTGATCATCGAGGAGCAACAGTGGGAAGGCCTCGTCGACCGCCTTACCACTTCGCTCGGCAGTGAGTCCGAGACGCAGGACGTGGTCGAGGTCGGCAACACCCAAGCCCCCACCTTCACCACCGTCGGCGCGTTCAGCGACCTCACCGACCTCATGCCGAATCTCGGCGGCGATGATCTCCTCGAAGGCTTCGTCGAGGCGGGCAGCGCCGACGTCGACGGTTTCTCCGGGTTCTGGCTGCCCGGTCAGGACTGGCGGGACGGCGCCGCGTTCGTCTGGGACGCCGGTGGCGACTTCGCCGTCGAGCGTGATGGCAAGTGGGTAGGCGCGCTGTCCAGCGCCGAGTCGCGGAAGGGGCTCGAGCAGGTGAGCGAGCTGTTCGCCGATGCGTCCGCGGCGCCTCGCGACGGCAACGAGGCCGAGCCGGAGGTGCCGTTCTGCGCGAAAAACGTCGGCGTGTTCGCCCTGCCCGGCTCGGACGGCGAGCCCGCTCCGGTGCTCCTCGGCGGATCGAACATCGCGGTGTCGGCGAAGTCGCCGCACCAGGCGCTGGCCAAGCAGGTCGTCGAGCTGATGCTGTCCGACGACTTCCAGAGCCAGTACGCGAAGAACGGCCTCACCCCGGCGAAGATGTCGCTGGCCGAGCAGCTGGGTGACGACGAGTTCGCGGCCGCCACCATCAAGGCCGTCAGCAACGCCAAGCTCACGCCCGCCGCGGCGGGCTGGGCGTCGGTGGAGGGCGCGCGGATCCTGGAGGACCTGTTCGTCGGCATCGCCAAGGGCGGTGACGTCGAGAAGCTGGCCAAGCAAGCCGACGACGCCATCACGAAGCAGCTCGACAAGTAGCGACCCCTGCGTTCATCGTCAAGCTGGAGGTGGCGCCGTGACCCGCACCGGGACGAGGCCCGCTCCCTCGGCGCAGGTCGTCACGCCGCCTCCGGCGAGACCACGGCCGGTCGGAATGGCCGGACCCGCCGGGCGCGGCCGCCGCGGCCGAATGCCGTACCTCCTGCTCGCCCCGGCGTTGCTGGTGCTGCTCGCGGCGCTCGGCTATCCGCTGTTCCGTCAGGCCGTGATGTCGTTCCAGGAGTACGGCCTGGCCCAGCAGTTCGGCAAGCCGCCGGAGTGGGTGGGAATCGACAACTACGAAGCGCTGCTGACCGACCCTTACCTGTGGACGGTCGTCGCCCGCTCGGTCGTGTTCTGCCTGGCGGTGGTGGCGGCCACGATGGTCATCGGCGTCATGCTCGCGGTGTTGATGACCCTGTCGCCCAAGGCGCCGCGGCTGGTGCTGCAGATCGGGCTGCTGGTGGCCTGGGCGATGCCGCACCTGGCGTCGCTGACCGTCTGGCAGTGGCTGTTCGACTCCCAGTACGGCGCCACCGGCTGGCAGCGGTTCCGGCTGATCACCGTGCCGCTGCTGAAGCCGGTCCTGCTGATCGTGGGGCTGCTGCAGATCATCTGGGACCTCAAGGTGTTCACGCAGATCTTCGTGCTGCAGGACGCGGGCGGCATCACCCGCGACACCAACCTCATCGGCACCTACATCTACCGGCTCGGCATCGGTGAGGGGCAGTTCGGGCTGGCCGCCGCCGCGTCGTGGCGCTGATCTGGGCCTTCCCGGTCTACTGGATGATCAACAGCTCGTTCCTGCCGCACAACCGCATCCGGAGCACGGAGCCGACGTTCTTCCCCGTCGACGGCGGGCTGTCCGCCTATGAGCGGGTCTTCGACAGCGGCTTCTTCCAGTCGTTGCGCATCAGCGCGACCATCACGCTGGTCACGGTGGCCGCCGCGCTGATCTTCGCGTTCCTGGCCGCGCTCGCGTTGTCCCGGTTCCGCTTCCGTGGCCGCAAGAGCTTCCTGCTGGCGGTGCTGATCATCCAGATGATCCCGGCCGAGGGGCTGTTCATTTCGCAGTTCAAGATGCTGGAGGGCTGGCACCTGCTCAACAGCGTCATCGGGCTCTCCCTGCTCTATGTCGCGACTGTGCTGCCGTTCACCATCTGGCTGCTGCGCGGGTTCGTCGCGGGCGTGCCGATCGAGCTCGAAGAGGCCGCCCTTGTCGACGGCTGCACCCGGACGCAGTCGTTCTTCCGGGTCACGTTGCCGCTGCTGGCGCCAGGGCTCGCGGCCAGCGGCGTCTACGCGTTCCTGCAGGCGTGGAACGAGTTCACGCTCGCGCTGGTCGTGATGAACCGGCCGGGGAACATGACCTTGCCGCTGTGGCTGCGCACGTTCACCGAGTCCAACCGCGTCAGCGACTGGGCGGGCATCATGGCCGGTTCGGTGCTGATCGCGGTGCCGGTGATCATCTTCTTCCTGATCGTCCAGCGCCGGATGACCGCCGGTCTGGTGTCCGGGGCGGTGAAGGGCTGACATGACGTCCTCAGATCACCTGCGCGCGCTCGCGCTGACCACGTTGTTCCCCGGGTTCAACGGGACGGCAACGCCGCGCTCGGTGCCTTGGACGAACCCGAACTCACCGAGCAGGTCGCCTCCGAGCTGGGCATCCGGTTGCGCTCGTGCGGGATCGACCTGAACTTCGCGCCGGTAGCCGACGTCGACACCCACGAGCACAACCCGGTGATCCGCGTGCGCTCGTTCGGCTCCGACCCGGAGCTGGTGGCGCGGCACGTCGCGGCCTTCGTCACCGGTCAGCAGAGCCAGGGTGTCGCCGCGGCGGCCAAGCATTTCCCCGGTCACGGTGGCACCAGCGAGGACAGTCACCTGACCGTGCCGGTGCTGGACGAACCGCTGGAGACGCTTCGGCGGCTCGAGCTACCGCCGTTTCGCGCGGCGATCAAGTCCGATGTCAAGATCGTGATGACCGGGCACATCCTGGTGCCCGCCGTCGATCGCGACGCACCCGCCACCCTGTCCCGCGCGGTCATCACCGGCCTGTTGCGGGAGGAGTTCTCCTACGACGGCGTCGTGATGACCGACGGCCTGGACATGTACGCGATCAGTCGCACGGTCGGGCATGCCGAGGCCGCCGCGCGAGTGCGGGCTCTGTCGCACTGGTCGCGCACCTCGGCCCCGGCTCGCCGTCCTTGGATCACCGCGGAGGCCGCCGCCCAGCGACTCGCGGGCGGCAGGGTTGAGTGAGGGTGACATTCGGCCCGACCTATCGTCCGAGTGTCACAGTCACCCAGCGCCGCCCCCGCCCCGCCGCTACACCCCGATCGTGTGCCAAGGCCCCCAGATCGCGAACGTGATGCCCTGCGACGCCTGGATGTTGACGAACAGCGTGTGGCCGTCCTGGGTGAACGTGGTGCCCGCGAACTCCTCCCCGAAGCGCGGGGCGTTCGGGGGATCGTTGCGGTGCAGCCGGTTCAGCGCGATGTCGAAGATCTGACCGCCCCGGTTCAGGCCGCGCAGGTAGTTATCGCCGGGGCCGTCTTCGCAGAGCACCAGCGTGCCGCGGGCGCTGGTCGTGACGTTGTCGGGGAAGTCGAGCTTCTCCTCGCCCGGCGACTCGTAGATCATCTGCAGCTTGCTGCTGCGGGTGTGATAGGCCCAGATCTGGCCATGCCCGTTGCCGAAACCGTCGCCGATCGGGCCGAAGCTCCCCTCGGGTTCTCCGCCGCCCTGGGTGGCGGTGAAGTAGACGACGCCGTTGTCGATAACGCAGCCTTCCAACCGGGAGAACCAGGCAGCACCCTGCTCGCGCCCTTGGTTACCGACGTAGTTGATGGCGTCGTTGTTGCTGGTGGGTGCGGGCTCCCCGGGGGTGTAGGGGAAGTCGGGGTCCGGGTCGTCGATGTCGACCCATGTGACGTCGTAGGTCACTCGCCGCGGTTGCGAGCGGGCGAGGTCGGCGTTCGGCTGACCGGTGACGGCCAGCATCTGCAGCCTGCCGCCGTCGGCCATGCTGCCGGTTTCCATGGGATTGTTCGGCGGGAGGTAGCGGTAGAAGCCGGACGGGAACCCGAAGTTGTCCTCGGTCAGGTAGAGGATGCCGTCCTTCGTGTCGAAGGCGACCGACTCGTGCGCGAACCGGCCCGCTTTGCGGATCGGCTGCCGGTCGGACTGTCCACCGGCGGGCACCTCGAAGATGAAGCCGTGCGGCTGCTGGAGGTCGACGTTGGGTGCGGTGGTGAAGTCGGGGCCGACATCGGGACCGTTGACGGTCTCCTCGCAGGTGATCCAGCTTCCCCACGGCATCGGGCCGCCCGAGCAGTTCATCTGGGTGCCGTTGAGGCTGGTGAACGATTCGACGACCTCGCCGAACGGGGTCACCAGCGCCGAGGTCGTCCCGCCGAGGGCGGCTCCGTCGTACGGAGTCCCCGGCCCGAAAGCCCCACCAGGCGAGTTGCCGTTCACCTCGTGGTTGCGGACCAGCCAGACGTTGCCGCCCGGCGCCGGTAGCGCCGCCATGCCGTCATGGCGACCGGGCAACTGGGTGCCGTCGTCAAGGACGACGGGCGGACCGTCGGTGTCGTGGAAGGAGCGGTACTGGAATCCCGGGGGCAGCCACAGCCGGACCGTGCCGTCCCGCAGGTCCTCGACCGGACCGAGGTCGCGGCGGGTGGGCCCGGTATCCGCTGCGGCTTCCCGCACCAGGAAGCCGGCGAACGGGCCACCCAGTACGGCGCCTCCGGTCGCGGCCGCGGCGCTTCGAAGGAACATACGTCGGTCGAGCGAAGCCATGACAACCCCTTTCATGCGGGCTGCGACGGTGCAGCCATGGGAGGGGACCTTACGCCTGCTATGCCCGAATTGCACTGGTCCTTCAGTGGTTGGTCCGTTCGCCAGTAAACAGATGGGGCCGCCCGAGCGAAGCGAGCGGTGGTCGCGGCTGTCTACTCACCGTCAGTCCAAGCACATCCGAGCGTGGCATCCAAGACGAGTCCCGGCGAATGGACCAGAGCTCCAGATGTATGAGTGGGTTTTAGCGGTCCGCAATACGCGCTAGGCCGCACTCTTTTCGCCCGATCGTGGCCTGCCGCGAGCGTTGTTACTGTCACCGCATGATCGATGACTCTGCGCGGTCAACCGCGCCCCAGCTGACCCGTCGACGGGTGATGGGCGCCGGCGCCATCGCCGCGACCGCAGGGCT
>WHSS01000068.1 GCA_009379975.1 Actinophytocola sp. | reverse complement strand
GCGGCGGCCAGCCGCACACGGAGCTGATCGAACGGGATCGGCTCGATCTCGATCTCCTTGCCGACCTGATGCGAGATCAGCATGGCGTCCCTGCCGAGCGCGACGGTCCGGTACGTGGACTGTCCGCCCTCGATCCTGGCGAAGGTGTAGAACTCCACAGCTGCGCGCTGCATGGCGGCAAGCACGTCCATGAAGTCGTCGGACACCCGATTGCCCCGGACAAGGCCCTGCTCACGCAACTCGTTGAGCACACGCACGCCCCGGTCGCGCTCCTCGTCGGGCGGGTACCACATTTCGCCGCCGATCAGCGTCGGATGCGGCTCGCCGAGGTTCTCCTTCTCGATGACGGTCGTGTAGGTCTCCAGGCTGATGGAGACGGGCTCAGAGATCACTATTCCCCAATGACAGGAGGAACGACGGTGAGCCCAGTGGTCTCGTCGACGAGCTTCTCGCCATGTTCGTCATGCTCGACGTGCAAGCCAGGGTCCATCTCCTGCTTGATGAAGTACTGATCCTTGTGCTCCTTCTCCTCGCCGCCGCCCTGGCCTCGCCCGGCGCCTGCTCCGCCCATCATGCCGCCCATGCCGCCGCGGCCACCCATGCCGCCTTTGCCCATCGCGCCACCGGCACCTGCGCCGGAACCCGCACCGGGCGCCATCGAACCGACACCCTTGCCCGCGCCGAGTCCGCCACCGGCCGCACCGGCAGCCGCACCGCCACCGGTCGGACCGAAGCCGCCCGCGCCGCCACCACCCGGGCCGAAACCACCGGCACCACCGGCGGGAACGAACCCGCCGCCTGCCGCACCGTCACGCCCGCCCGAGCCGAGGCCCGAGGCCGAGGTGTTCCCAGGGGGAATGATCGTGCCGTCAGGCCGCACGATGGTGCCGTCGGGCCGGATGATCGTGCCGTCCGGTTTCACGATGGTGCCGTCGGGCTTGCGGATCGAACCATCCGGCATCCGGATGGACCCGTCCGGCAGCCGAACGCCACCACCGTCGGGCAGGCCGCCGCCACCACCGATGCCACCGCCGCCGGGGGTGTTCACGCTCGGCACGGTCGTGCCGCCGCCCCCGCCCGAACCACCGCCACCGCCGCTGTAGCTCGGCGTCGTGCCGCCAGTTCCCCCCGAGGGCGGGTTCCAGGTGCCGCCGCCACCGCCGCCTTTGCGGTCGCCGCCGGTCTTGTCGTCACCGCCGTCCTTCTCGCCCGAACTCGGGATCTCCGGGAACTCCTGCCGAAGCGCGGTGTTATTGGCGAAGGTACTGGTCTGGTAGCTGCTGTAGGTGCTGATGTTCTGCCGGTTCTTCCGCGCCCACTCCTCGTTGTTCTCCTCCTGGGAGGCGAAGCCGAAGAATTCGGCGACCGCGTTCGCGTCTTCCGGGTTCGGCGGCATCTCGACCAGCCGGTGACGGGTCCCGGTGTGGGAGGCGGACTGGGTGCCCAAGCTCGACTCGGCAGGGTTGAGGTTCTGGCTGCCGACCTGGCCGGAGACCTTCTCCAGGACCTTCAGTTCCCGCTTGGCCGCATCGGCCGCGTCGCCCCGCCACGAGTCGTTCAGCGACTCGATGATGCCCGCCAGTTCGATCGCGGCTTCGTCATGTTCCCGCGCCGCTTCTTTCACCCCGCTGGCCCCGGTTTCCAGGGCCCCAGCGAACTGATCGTCCGGATGGACTTCCTGGTAGATGTGGTAACCGTTCTTACCCGACCCACCGCCTCCCGCGTCCAACATCACGAGCCTCCCTTCATCGTCTGCACCGCAAGCCCCGCGATCGTCGACGCCCACTTGCAGGGATCGTCACCCTGCGGCGTACCCGGGTCCGCCGTCATGATGACGGTGTAGGCCATGTCGTCGCGTATCCCGACATCGGCAGCGCATACCCCGTCACTGCGACTGTCCGTCCCCAAGGCCATGACGGCGGGCTGCCCCTCGATGTCCTCGATCACTTCGAACACATCGAACCTGCCCTTTTCGTTGTTGGCATAGATGGCGCTGAGCCCGCCGCCGCCGGCGATGAAGGCCCCGCTGAACGATCCCCCGCCGTCGATCACCCAGTCACACGTCGGGCCGAAGGCGCCTTCCGGATCCGGCTCGGTAACCCGAATTTCCAGGTCGACACTCTGGAACTGGCTGTCCGTGACGGCGCTACACGGATCTGCCTCCCAGGAGGCGGTATCGGCGAGCGGGGTCTCCACCTTCGGCGCGCCGCTATGCGGAAGCCCCGGGTTCGCCTCCCCGCCCGTGGTCGGCGTCCCGCCCGAGCCCCCTTCGCCCGTCGGCACCCCGGGCTCCGCCTCCCCCGAGCACGCCACCAGCCCCAGCGACACGACGACCGCCGCCACGGTCATCAGCACACGCCTCATGCCCATTCAGTCCTTCAACTCCCCGCGGAATCGCGCGCCGGCCTCGTCTTCACGCTCCAGGTAGTCCTTCTTGACCTTCTCGAGCTTCGTCACCAGCGCCTGCAGCCGTTTCACATACTGGTCGTTCCACTCGTTGTAGCTATCGTGGAACGAATTGATGTCACGCACGTATGACCGGGACGCCCAGTCCGCGGGATCGTCGAGTTTCAGGGCTCCCTCGGTACTACGTCGCGCCTTCCGGACCTTGAGTTCGATCACGTCCTGGATCCGTTCGATGGCACGATCCACGCCCTCGGCGGTGAAGGCGATGTCCTCTTCCTTGCCCGATCGCTTCGCCGCCAGGGCGGCACCTTCGGTATAGGTCAGCGTCTTGCCCGTTTTCGGGTCCGTACCGATGATCAGCGCCATGCGCTCATTCACTCCCTCACCCTCGGCCGCTGTCGCCTCAGCGTTCGCCCTTAGCTGGGCTAATGGTCCGTAGAGAGCCTATCCGGCCGCCGTTTTCCTCTGCAACGAGTCACGAGTGTGACGCACTCGGACCGATCTTCGTTCCACTTCCCCGCAACAATCCGGTCGCAACCGGATTTTTTCACCCCGCACCACGTGAAGTGTCACCGAACGGGTGAGGGGCGGCAAGCCCCGGCCCGCCGCACGACACGCGCATGCACTCAGCGATGATGCGCGAGTGACGATGAGAATCGCTGAGGAAGTCAGCCACGCCATCGGCAACGGACGTCCGGTGGTGGCGCTCGAATCGACGCTACTCGCCCATGGCCTGCCCGCCGGCCGCAACTTCAAGGTCGCACGGCGCATCGAAGCGGTCATCCGCGACGCAGGCGCGGTGCCCGCGACGATCGCGGTACTCGATGGCACACCCGTGGTCGGGCTTTCCGCAGCTCAGCTCGAACGGCTCTGCGACGAGGGCGCCACGATGCCGAAGCTGTCGCTGCGTGACCTCGGCCCGGCGATCGCACGCCGCAGCTCGGGCGCGACGACGGTGGCCGCCACCTGCGTGCTCGCCAGGGCCGCGGGGATCGGCGTCTTCGCCACCGGTGGCCTCGGCGGCGTGCACCTCGCCGTCGATGGCAGCTCAACGACGTGGGACGTGTCGGCCGACCTCGGCACGCTCGCGACCACCCCGGTGCTGGTCGTGTGTTCCGGTGTGAAGTCGATGCTCGACATCGAGGCGACGCTCGAAGTGCTGGAAACCTACTCCGTGCCGGTCCTCGGTTACCGCACCGACGACTTCCCGGCCTTCTATCTGCGGTCATCGGGCTACCCCGTGCCGTGGCGAGTCGACGATCCCGCCGCCGCGGCCGCGGTGTTCGAGGCGCACCGGGCGCACGCCACCTCGGGCATGGTGCTCGCCAACCCGGTGCCGCCCGAGTTCGAGATGGACTCCGATCGACACGACGAGCTGCTCGCCGATGGCCTGGCACTGGTGCGCGCCAACGACATCCGCGGCTCCGCGGTCACCCCGGCGTTGCTGGAGCATTTCCACACCGCGAGCGACGGAGTCAGCATCGCGACGAACGAGGCGCTCGTGCTCGCCAACGCCGAACTGGCCGCCTCGGTCGCCGTCCGGCTCGCATCGTGACCGAGGCGGGTGAGGATCAGCTCGCGGCGTCGAGCATCCCCAACAGGGTTCTCGGCCCGAGCCTGCTCGCGCCCTCCCCTTCGACGCGGGAACGCAGCTCCCGGTCGGAGGTCACCACGACGACGTGATCCGCGGGCCGCTGCGACCGCGCCTCCTGGGTGACCCGCACGATCGCGGTGTCGCCGTCCCGCTCGGCGGCTACTACCTCGACGCCGTCAGCCGGCGCCGTGCCGCGGGCCTTGCCTTCCACGACGAGCACGATGCGCGGCAGCCAGCACCACCGGGCGTCTTCGGCGCCCTTGTTGTCACCGCTGGTTCCCACGCCCGGAACGCCGGGCATGCCGTCACGGCCGAGCACCGACAGCCGGTCCCTGAGCCGCTCGGCGGCGCCCGCCCGATCGTGCCACCAGCCGTCGGGGCGCGAGCCGACCACGTTGGCGCCGTCGACGACGAGCACCAGCCGACGATCCAGCTGCGCCCGCAGCGATGGCCAGGCCTTCGCGAAATCACGGTGCAGCGGGTAGTTCGCGACTTCGGCAGGCGGCACCCAGCGCAGGCCCGCGCTTTCCGAGCTCGTCGGCCTGGCCTCCACCCGCCTGCGAACCGAACCGAGCACCGTGGTGAAGCGCCAGGTCCCGTGATCGACGACGGACGTCGCCGTCAGATGCACCGCGTCGTGCGGAATGGCCGCTTCCTCCTCCGCCTCCCGCATTGCGGCTTCGCGGGGCGTCTCGGTGCTCTTCAACGCGCCACCCGGCAGCGCCCAGGTCCGGCCGTGATGCACCCACCATGCCCTGCGCTGCAGCAATACCCCGCGGTCGGGATCGGACAACAACAGCCCGGCCGCGCCGTGCAATCCCCAATGCCGGTGGCCGCAGGCGCACTTCACGAAGCCATCACCGTCGCCGAACAACACACGACCAGCCTTACACACTTGCGCTGAAAGACGCTTTCAGTCCGCTGGACGGACTGAAAGCGTCACTCACTCCATTGAACGGACTGAAGGCGTCTTTCAGCGCGCGGCCTCTCGCGCGAGCACGGCGGAGCCGACGATGCCCGCGTCGTCGCCGAGCTGAGCCGTCCGCAACCGCGCCAGGGGCCGGTGCCCCGCGCCGGTCAGCAGGGAGACGTAGTGCTCGCGCGCCTCGTCGAGGAACAGGGGCGCGGACTCCGACACCCCACCGGCGATCACCACCATCTCCGGGTCGTAGACATCGGCGACCAGCGCGAGCCCCTCCCCGAGCCATCGCGCGAGGTCCGCCATGGCGCGCCGGGCGATCAGATCGCCGTCTCTGGCGGCGGCCGCCACCCGCCTGCCCGTCAACGCCTCCGGGTCGCTCTTCGACTCCCGCGCGAGCACCGACGACCGCGCCGGGTACCGCGCCAGTAACTCGCGCGCGGTGGTCGCCAAGGCGGTGCCGCTGCAGTATCGCTCCCAGCAGCCTTGCTTGCCGCAGGCGCACTGCCGCCCACCGGGCACGACGCGCAGATGACCGAGTTCCGGCGCGACCCCCTGCGCTCCCCGGAACACCTCGCCGTCGAGCAACAGTGCGCCACCGATACCGGTGCCTATCGCGATCAGCACCATCACATCGGCACCCCGAGCCGCCCCGTGCACATGCTCGGCGACGGCGGAGGCGTTGGCGTCGTGCTCGAGCGTCACCGGCAACCCGATGCGCTGAGCGACCCGATCCGCGACCGGCTCACCCCGCCACGCCAGGTGCGGCGCATACATCACCGTCCGGCGGTCGGTCGCGACGAACCCGGCAACGGCAAGCCCGACGGCATCGACCTCGTGGTCGCGCCGCAGTTCGCTCACCACGCCGGCGATCGCGTCCTCCAACGCGATGGCACTCTGCGGAGTGGCCACCCGTGCCGTGTCGATCACCGCGCCGAGCTCATCGACAACGCCGGCGCGCAGGCTGGTGCCTCCGATGTCGATGCCAATGGCCCTCAGGGCCGCTCCCCGGCTGTGAGGGTTTCCGTCATCCGGACTCCCCCACGACGGCAGGCTCGGGGGCGGAGCCGGTGCTCCTGCGGACTGCGATCCGCTGCACCCGCGCCCCGGTTGGCCCACCGTTCTGAGGGCCGGGGTCCCGGCCGTTGTCAGCGCCGTTGTCCGATCGGGCCGCGTGATACGTGCTTGGCTCCGGCTCGAACCCTGGCATGTGCACGCCCTCGCCCGGGTACCACCGGTCGGCGAGCACCGCCCGGAGCAGGGCGACGAGTTGCGCGGTCTGTTCGAAGGCCCGCGTGGACAGCTCGGGACGCTCGCCACGGGCGACGTTGACCACCGCGCAGAGCGGGCACCAGCCGCAGCTCGCGCCCCGCCTATCGGCGGCATCCTCTTGGTGATCATCAGTGTCGTGGTCATTCCAGCCGTGGCCCGCCGCGATGATGCCGTCCAGCCAGGGCGCGGCGTGCTCGACGATCATGTCGATGAGCAGCTTGATCTCGTGGCGCAGGCCGGCGACCGCCTCGGCGGTGGCGGGGCCCTGCCCGGTTCGCTCGGTCATCACTGCTCTCCTGGATCATCGAGGGTCACCACAATGCCCTCGGTGTCAGACTCCGCGCCGGTCACGACGCAGGATCGCAACAGTCTAGGCAGCGCGACGAGACGGCGAAAACCGTCGATGGTGACGGCGAGGTCGTCATCGACCCTTGCCAGGTCCAACCGGGCATCCAGCGCCAGGGGCAGCGCGACCCGCAGCTGGTAACGCCCGCCCGATTCACTGATCCGCAGCAGCGGGGCGGCCCCCTCGGCGTCCCCCGCGAGGGGGTCCCCGCCGCCGTAGAGCTCCTTCGAGATCTCGGCGAGCGCTGCCAGCCCGACCGGTTCCACCGCGCGGTGCTCGACGGTGCGCATCTCGGGCAGGCCTGCCATCGCGACCTCGGCGAGCACCTCATCCTGCTGGGCACGCCGGGCGCGTAGCCATGAGGCGGCCCCGCCACGCCAGAACCCGGCGGCAGGCATCAGGCGGTTCGCGACCAGCCCGTCGACCCGGATCCCGCGCAGCGCCAGTGCCGTCAGCGTCCGCCGGGTCTCGGCCACCACCATGCGCTCCGGGGTGAGCACCAGGCGAACCGTGGTGGTCTCGTGATCGGTGAGGAGCTCACGCAGCGCCTGCAGATGCGCACCCAGTTGGGCGACCGAGGACGCCACCTCGGTCCACTTCCGCGCTCGAGGCGACACCGGCTGCCAGCCGTACAGCCTGCGCAGGTAGCTCGCGATGGCCTCGGGCAACGCCAGCAGCCGCAGCGTCTCCGCGGTCGGCCCGCAGTCGACCACGATCGCGTGCCAGTACCCCGACGTGGCGAGCCGCTGTACTTCGCTCAGCGCCAGCAACTCATCGACACCGGGAAGTACCGTCAGTTCCTCGGCGTCCAGCGCGTCGACCCCGGCGCCCGCGAGCGCGGCGGTGAGCTGACCGCGCAGCTCCTGCCATACCGTGTCGACCAGGCTGCGCGAGTCGATCTGCACCGCGTGCAGCCTGCGGTCCACCTCGGAGGGTTCAGCGCCGAGCGGGACGCCGAAGGAGTCCGCAAGGGAGTGCGCCGGATCGGTGGAGACCACCAGCGTGCGGCGGCCCTGCCCGGCGAGCGTCGCCGCTGTCGCCGCAGCGAGCGTGGTCTTCCCGACGCCGCCCTTCCCGGTGAACAGCAGCAATCGCGGCATCAGGCCGTCTCCGACCGGCGCTTGAGCTCCTTCAAGGCGATGTCCATGATCATCTTTTCCGCCTTGCGGCGCAGCAGCCCGATCATCGGCAGGGCCAGTTCGACCGAGAGGGTATAGGTCACCTCGGTCTGCTCACCCTGCTCGAGCGGCCGCAACTGGTAGGTACCCCGCTGCGCCCGTTGCATCTGCCCCTGCACCAGATGCCAGTTGACCATCAGGCCGTCCGGCGCCCAGTCGTACTTCAGGGTGTAGACATCCTGCACCGGACCGGCGTCGAGGGTGAACCGCACCGTGACGGCCCTGTCGTCTGCGTCGCGCTCGAGCACCTCGGTCTCGCGTACCGCTTTCGCCCACTCCGGGTACGACTCCAGGTCGGCGATCACCGCCATGATCCGCTCGGGTGGTGCGTCGACGACGATCGACTGAGTGGACTCGTCGGGCATGTCGAAAGGGTAACTGGTCACCAGCGCAGCACGAACGGGCGCTGGGTTTGCTTGAAGTGACCGACATTGCAGCATTCGGTCCTGCCGAGCCGGGCACGCGCCGACAGCGGCTGGTGGACATGGCCGAACAGCGCCCAGCGGGGTGACTCGCGCCGGATGTAGTCCACCAGGCTCACCGCGCCTGCCTCCGGGCGCCTGGCCACGACGTCGTAGGTCAGTTCGGCGACGTCCGGCGGGATGTGGGTGCACAGCACGTCGACCTCACCCAACTCCTCGACGGCGGCCTCGAACTCCTCCGGCTCGCGCAGGTACGGCGTCCACGCGGCACCCTTGCGTGGGCGCATCCCGGCTGGCCGCAGCCCGCCACCGACGAAGCCGAAGCGCAAACCACCGATCTTGGCGATATCGCCGTCGAGCACGTGCACGCCGTCGCCGACGAACTCGGGCCACAGCGCCGGGGCGTCGACATTGCCCGGGGTGGCGTAGGTCGGCGCGGTCATCGCCCCGAACAGTTGCTCGTACTGTTCCCTGATCGCCTCTTCGACCGCCGCCGCCGGGTCGTCGAGGCTGCCCCACAGCGTGCGGGAGAACGCGACGGTCTGTTCCCGATCACCCTTCCTGCGCAGTTCCGCGAAGACCTTGACCTTCTCCGCTCCGAAGAGCCTGCCGAGAATGCCGCGGCGGTGGTCGTAGTAGTCCACGAAGTCGAGCAGATCGCCCAGCACGACCAGTGCGTCGGCGCCTTCGCCCGCACGCGCCAGTGCGTCGACGTTGCCATGGACGTCGGAAACGACGTGAACTCGCACGAATGATCCTCTGAGGGTTGGGCTCGATCGGTTGACACGATGACTTCGGCGGGCCGGGCGACCCTATCCCGCGCGGGGCGGCACGCCCGGCTTGCGCCCGTCCTCCAGGGTTTCCTTCAAGCCCAGCGCGATGGCCTTGGCCGCCCGCGCCCGCTCGTCATAGACCCTGCGCAAGTCACGCGGCCGCAACCGGGCGGGCGCCCCCGCGGTGTCAACCGGCGTGGCACGCAGGAAATAGTGCAGCAAGGTGCCGTCCAGCATCGCCTCGCACCACACCTCCATGGTACCGACCATCGCCCCGCGGACCGTCCAGCGCAGCCCCTCCTGCCCTCGATCGCGGTAGAGCTTGAGCACCAGGTCGGGCCAGTAGCGCGACCATGCGCGCGGGTCCGCGAACGCGGCGGCCACCGTCGCGGGAGGCACCGCGATGAAGGTCTCGTCGACGAGATCGATGGCAGGCACGTCGGGCACTGTCACGACATCTGATAACGCAGCCACGGTCTGAAGGATGTCATGCCGGGCACTCACTACTGGCACCATGGTCCGCCCGCGCGGCATCACGCTATGGTTACCCACAGGTAACTGGCGAGCCCGTTTCGGCTGAGAGGTGGACATACGGTGCGCGAGTATACGGCTCCTGGGGGCCCGGTCATCTCGGACGAGGAAAACCTCACTGACGTGATCTGGGCACACGCCGAGCGATTCGGTGACGCCATCAGCTTCCGGCGTCAGGTCGGCGATACCTGGCTCGACGTCACGGCACGCGAGTTCGCCGCGCAGGTACTCGATGCGGCGAAGGGACTGCTGGCCGCCGGGATCGAGCAGGGCGACCGGGTCGGCCTGATCAGCAAGACCCGCTACGAGTGGACGCTGCTCGACTTCGCCATCTGGGCCGCGGGCGGCGTCACCGTGCCGGTGTATGAGACCTCATCCGCCGACCAGATCCACTGGATTCTGTCGAACTCGGCGGCCAAGGCGGTCATCGTCGAGACCGCCGAGCATCGGGCCCGGGTCGACGAGGTCGCCGACCGGCTCGATCTCCGACACATCTGGCAACTCGACGTGTCCGAAACCGAGGGCGCCAAGGCCGCGATCGAGGCACTCGCCGCACTGGGTGCGGACACCAGCGAGGACGCACTGCATGCTCGCCGCCGCAGCGTGCAGGCGGACGACATCGCCACCGTGGTCTACACCTCGGGCACCACCGGCAGGCCGAAGGGCGTGCAACTGACGCACCGCAACCTGCTCGCCGAGATCAGGGCGTGCGTGGCCGCCATGCCCAACATGCTCCGCGAAGGCAACTCGATGCTGGTGTTCCTGCCGCTCGCGCACGTTCTCGCGCGGGCGATCTCGCTGATGGCCGTCTACCGCAGGGTCACCCTCGGCCACACCCCTGACCCGAAAACCTTGCTCGACGACCTGGCGCGGTTCCGGCCGAGCGCGGTGGTCGCGGTGCCCCGGGTCTTCGAGAAGGTCTACAACGGCGCCAAGCTCAAGGCCCACACCGCGGGCAAGGGCAAGATCTTCGATGCCGCCGCCGATACCGCCATCAGCTACAGCGAAGCGCTCGACGCGGGTGGGCCCGGCCTGCCGCTCAAGCTCAAGCACGCGCTGTTCGACAAGCTGGTCTACGGCAAGCTGCGGGACGCGCTCGGCGGGCGCTGCATCGGTGCGGTCTCCGGCGGCGCACCGCTGGGGACCCGGCTTGCCCATTTCTTCCGCGGCATCGGGGTCACCGTGTATGAGGGCTACGGCCTGACCGAGACCTCAGCGGCGGCGCATGTCAACACCGAAGACGCCCTCAAGATCGGCACCGTCGGCAAGCCGGTAGCGGGCACCGCGGCCAAGATCGCCGACGACGGCGAGATCCTGCTTTCCGGTGACGTGGTCTTCGCCGGCTATTGGCACGATCCCGAAGCGACCGCCGCCGCGCTGACCGACGGCTGGTTTCACACCGGTGACCTCGGCAACCTCGACGACGAAGGCTTCCTCTCTATCACCGGCAGGAAGAAGGAGATCATCGTCACCGCGGGCGGCAAGAACGTCGCCCCGGCCGGGCTCGAAGACGCCATCAAGGCGCACCCGCTGATCAGCCAGGCCATGGTGGTCGGCGACCAGCGCCCGTTCATCGGCGCGCTGGTGACCATCGACGAAGAGTTCTTCCCCACCTGGCGGGACCAGCACGGCAAGCCCGCCGGCGCCACCGTCGCCGACCTGGTCGCCGATGCCGACCTGCGCGCCGAGGTCGCCTCGGCCGTCGACACGGCGAACCGCGCGGTCTCGACGGCCGAGGCCGTCAAGGAATTCACCGTGCTGCCCAGCGACTTCACCGAGGCGGCAGGCGAGATCACGCCGAGCTTGAAGCTCAAGCGCGCGGTGGTCGGGAAGAACTACGCCGAGCAGATCGAGGGGCTCTACCGGTCGTGATCGAGGCTGCTGCCGGATCCATCGCCCGACTCATGAATAACAGCCCAGCTATACTCGCCTGGCACACCGCGCTGACGCGGTGACGGCCAGGCTTGGTGAACGCTGTGTCCTTATTCAAAAGTCGAGCTATTCACAAATGCAGTCGACTCGCCGACCGCTACCACCTCGGCCGACCTGGCCCATGAGCATCTTCGAAAACATCCGCAAGACCGCGATCACGCTGCTGCGCGCGGACAAGATCGAGTTCGAGCCACCGCCCCGCGCCATCGCGCGGGGCGTGCTCGCCCGCAGGCTGGATCAGTTCGAGATCCGGGCGACGGGTGTGCCGATCGAGCACACCGACGTCAAGATCGCGCAGCTCGACGTGTTCGCGACCGATGTCGAGCTGCGGCTGTCGTTGCGCGGGCCGTCGATTCACATCGGCGCGGCCAGCTACCAGGCAACGCTGACCCAGGAGCAGCTCAGCGTGCTGGTTCCGCTGCCACCGGGGGTCGAGCGACTCTCGGTCACCCGCCGTGGCTTCACGTTTCACACCGTCGCGGGTATCCCGATCTACACCTCGGTGAAGCTGTCCGACAACAAGATCGTGGTGGCGCCGTCGGCGCCGGCGAAGGTACCGCTGCTGGACCTCATCGGCATCGACATCGACCTGCCCCAGCTACCGATGACCAGCGGCCTCGAACAGCTCGCCCGGTTCGGGCTCAGCTTCAGCCTGCCCGAGTTGCCGGCGAACGCGACGATCGAGGAACTCGAACTGCACGACGGGTTCGCGATCATCTCCGGCACGCTCGACCTCACGCCGGGCGACACGCCGCCCGAAGGCCCGGACTGAGCGCACCACTTCAGCCTGCCGCTTGTGCGCGCCGCTGGGCCCAATCCCGAACGACGGTGTTCAGGATCGCCATCGGCAACGGCCCGCAGCCGAGCACCACGTCGTGGAACTCGCGGACATCGAACGCCCGCCCGAGCAACATCTCGGATTCGGTGCGCATGCGCTGGATCTCCAGCCTGCCGACCATGTACGACAGTGCCTGCGCCGGCACCCCGGCGTAGCGGTCGACCTCGGACTCGATCTCAACGCGCGCCATCGGGGTCTGCGCCAGCAGGAACTCGACGGCTCGCTGCCTGCTCCAGCCGAACGCGTGCAGACCGGTGTCCACGACCAGCCGTGCCGCCCGCATCGAGTCCAGCGCGAGCATGCCGAGCCGCGCGAGATTGCCGGAGTACAGGTCCATCTCGTCGGCGAGCCGTTCGGCGTAGAGCCCCCAGCCCTCGGCATAGGCGTTGATATCGGCGATGCGGCGCAGCAAGGGGAGCTTGTTGAGCCCGAGCGCGGTGGTGATCTGGAAGTGATGACCGGGCACGGCTTCGTGGAAGGCCATCGCCTCCGACAGGTAACGGAACCGCTCGCCGGGGTCGAGGGTGTTCGCGAAGTAGGTCCCCGGCCGGGAGCCGTCCCGCGACGGCGGCGTGTAGATCGCCAGCGAACCGCCATCGGCCTCGGCCGCCGGTACCGCCCTGACCTCGACGCGTTCGGCGGGCACCCGGCTGAACCAGCGTGGCGCGACGGCCTGCGCCCTCGCGATGGCCAGCCGCGCCGAGTTCAGCAGCTCCTCACCGCTCGACCAGCGCAGCGCGGGGTCGGTGCGCATCCGGTGGAAGATCTCCTCCAGCGAGCGGGTGCCGAACACCCGCGAGCCGATCGCCGCGTACTCGTCGGCGAGCTTCGCGAGCAACTCGAGGCCCGCGGTGTGCAGTTCCTCTGGAGTGTGCTCGGTCGTGGTGTGCACCGCGATCATGGCGTGATACCTGCGCTCGCCGTCCGGTAACCACCACAGTCCCGCCTGCCCGTCCGAACGGGCGTCCGGCAAGACCTCGTGCTCGAGGAAGTCGCGATACGCGCCGTAGGCGGGCCGCACCATGTCGGCGATCAATGCGTCCCGGCGTTCGTCGAAGCCGGCGACGTTCACCTGGGGCCGGACCGCGCGTAGCGGATCATCACTTCCGCTGCGCAGATAGCGGTCGACATAGGAGATCGCTGCCCGCACCAGGAAGCTCGGCGGCGCCAGCCCGTGCGAGAGCCCGGCGCGCTGGCGTTCGCACAGCGTGTGCAGGTAATCGGGCAGCGCGTCGAGCCGGGACAGGAATCCTTCCGCCATCGCCCCATCGGCCAGCGAGATGATCGGCAGCGCGACCAGCGGCCACAGTGCGGGCGAGGCCAGCCCGTCGCTGACCGAGAACTCCTCGAGCCGTACCTCGATCTCGGCCGCGAGCGCGCAGGACTGCTGCACGATCAGTTCGCGCGTGATCCGGTCGGACTCGTCGAGCTCGGCCGGTTCGACCGCGGTGGCGGCCCTGGCCAGCGCGAGCATCTCATCCTTGGTGCGCTGCCGGGCGGCTTCGCTGTAGTCGGCGAGCCGGTGATGCGGGCCGTCCAGTCCGAGCAGCGAAGCGTCGAACGGATACGCCTCGAACCGAGCCGCGACGAGTTCGTCGGCGAGCTGCGTGATCTCACTCATCGCTGACGGTGCCCGCCCGTGATCCAGTCGGCGACCAGATCGCCGAGTACCGCCAGCGGCAACGAACCACTGCCAAGCACGAGGTCGTGGAACTCGCGAATGTCGAAGGCCGCGCCCAGCTCCCGCTCCGCGGCCGAGCGCAGCCGCAGCAACTCGAGCCTGCCGACCATGTAGGACAGCGCCTGCCCCGGATAGGCGATGTAGCGGTCCACCTCGGAGTCGATCTCCACCAGCGGCATCGGGGTGTTCGCCCGCAGGTAATCGACGGCGCGCTGGGTACTCCATCCCTTCGCGTGCAGGCCGGTGTCGACCACGAGCCTGCCTGCCCGCATCGAGTCCATGCTCAGCATCCCTAGCAGCGACACATCGTCGGAGTACAGGCCCATCTCCTGCGCGAGCCGCTCGGTGTAGAGGCCCCAGCCCTCGACGTACGCGGTGAAGCCGCTGACCCGGCGCAGCATCGGCACGTTAGTCAGTCCCTGCGCCGTGCTGATCTGGAAGTGATGGCCGGGGATCGCCTCGTGGAACGCGGTCACCTCCGACGTGTGGCGGAAGCGTTCACCCACTTCGTAGGTGTTGGCGAAGTAGGTGCCCGGCCGGGAGCCGTCCGTCGAGGGCTCCATGTAGTACGCGGCGGGTGCACCCGGCGCCGCCGCTGCCGGTACCGCCTCGACGACCCACGGCTGCGGTGGGATCTTGCCGAAGAACTCGGGCGCGGCTCGCTCGGCGCGCTCGATCGCCGAGCGGGCGTTGCCGAGCAGTTCATCGGCGTCTCGCCACCGCAATGCAGGGTCGGAGCGCAACCGCTCGAAGATCTCCGCCAGGTCCGTCGTGCCGAAGACTCGCGAGCCGATCTCGGCGTACTCCTCGGCCAGAGCGTCGATGAGTTCTAGCCCTTTGGCGTGCAGCTCGTCGGGGTTCCGATCGGTCGTGGTGTGCACCCGCGCGTGCGTGGCGTAGGTCGCGTCGCCGTCTGGCAGCCAGCACAACCCGGGCTGCTCGGCCGAGCGGGCGTGCGGCGCGATCTCTGTCGCCAGGCCGTCCCGGTACGCCGCGAACGCGGGCCGCACGACATCGGCGAGCACCCGCTCGCGCTCGGCGTCGAACTTCGTCGCCAGCTCGGCGGGTGCCTGCGGCCGCAGCAAGGCGTCCTCGCTCGGGGCAGCCAAGTGGCGGTCGAGATGGCCCACGGCCGCGTCGACGAGATGGCGCACCGGCACCCGGCCCGCCGCTACACCGGCCCGGTGCCGGTCCAACGCGCTGGCCAGGTAGGACGGGATCGCACGCAACCGCTCCAGGTAGGCCGCCGTATCGGCGGGCCCGGTCAGGCGCAGCATCGGCAAGGATGTCAGGATGCCGGCGGCGGGGGCGATGAACAGGTCCGTGACGGTGTACTCGGCGGTGCGGGTCGCCACCTCGTCGAGGTATCCCTGCGCGAGGGCGATCACCACGTCGCGGGTCAGCCTGTCCTCGACGCCCAGCGTCTCGGACTCGATCGCTTGCGCCCGCGCCAGGATGTCGTCGGTAGCGGCGGTGGTGCGCGCTTCGTCGGCTTCGCTGATGTCGCCGAGCCCTGGCCGGGCCGGGTCAAGCCCGAGTAAGGCAGGCCAGACCGGGTTCGCGTCGAACTGAATCTCGAGCAGCTCATCGGCCAGCCGCGCCACATCGGTCATACGTGTCCTCCACTTGATCCGGAGCCGAGCCTAGCTGAAGGACGCTTTCAGCCCGTTGGACGGACTGAAAGCGTCTTTCACTCCGCGGTTACGCTTGTCGTTGTGGCCGTGACAGATCCGATCGACGCTCACTTGCTCGCCGCGCTCGCCGACATGGGCAAGGCACCCGTGCACGAGCTCGCGGCCAAGCTGGGCATGGATCCGCGAGAGGTCGCCTACCGGCTCGTCGCGCTTTCCGGCGGTGGCTTACCGCTGCTGGTCGGCGTCGAATGCGATCAGCAGGGCATACGCGGTGCGCTCGCGGGCCCCGCACACCCTCCCGCCGGGCAGCCACGACCGGCGCAGGGCGCCCCCAGCGGCCCCTATCCCCCACCCGGGCCGCCGTCGGGATCCCATCCGGCACCGGGCATGCCGTCGGGGGCCTACCCCATGCGCCACGGCCAGTCAGGGCCGCAACCGGTGCACGGCACCCCTTCGGCCCCCTATCCCGTGCACGGCACACCCAGTGCCCCGTACCCGATACACGGCACACCCAGTGCGCCCTACCCGTTGCACGGCACACCAAGCGCCCCTTATCCGGTGCACGGGACACCGAGCGCGCCTTACCGCCCGCAACCGCCGCAGCCGCAACACCCGCCCGCTCCCGCCCCCGAGCCGAGCCCGCAGCCCGATCCGGCGGTGAGCACGTGGGGTCCGCCGCAGACGGCGTCATGGGCGCGAGGCGACCGGCCGCCCTCCGGAGGCGGGGTAGCGACCGTGCCCGGCAAGACGACCGGCCGGATCGGGGATGTGCTCGCCACGCAGGGGCTCGAAGGCGAGAAGCTCACCGTGCAACTGCTCGAGGTGCAAGATCCCGCCGATTACCTCTTCGGTGCCGCGGGTTACCGGCTCGAGGCGGGCGAGCGGGCCGTCGTGGTGCACACCGAGATCACCAACACCGGCCGAACCCCGTTCGCGTCACTGCCGGACAACTACCTCGAGCTGATCACCGATGCCGGCCAGGCGATCACCAAGGCCCCGGTCTCGCTGACGTCCCGCCCGCCGCATCGCATCGGGGTCGCGCCGGGTGAGACGCTCGGCGGCCACACCGTATACGTGCTGCCGGACACCACACGGGTGATCTCGGTGCGCTGGAATCCGCGCCCGGAGCCGGACGAACGCACGCTGATCTGGTCCATCGAAGACTGACCTTCCGTGCCGATGGTCACCAGCCCGGCCCGAAACTAGCCAAATTCGCAGGTCTGAAGGCGGTATTTGTCGGGCTACTTTCGGCTCGACTGGTAACGCGCTGCTCAGCTCTCCGCCCGCAAGGTGTCCACCGCGTGCGCGAGGTCATCTGGGTAGTCGGAGGAGAACTCGACCCAGCTGCCGTCCCCGGGATGCTCGAAGCCGAGTGAGCGAGCGTGCAACCACTGCCGGGTCAGGCCGAGCCTGGTCGCGAGCACCGGATCGGCGCCGTAGGTGAGGTCGCCGACGCACGGATGCCGCAGGGCGGCGAAGTGCACCCGGATCTGATGGGTACGGCCGGTCTCCAGCTTGATCCGCACCAGCGACGCCGCCCGGAACGCCTCGAGCACCTCGTAGTGCGTCACGCTAGGCCGCCCGCCCGCGACGACGGCGAACTTGTAGTCATGCCGGGGATGCCGGTCGATGGGCGCGTCGATGGTGCCCTGGCTCGGATCGGGGTGCCCCTGGACCAGCGCGTGATAGCCCTTCTCGACCGTACGTTCCTTGAACGCCCGCTTGAGCACCGTGTAGGCGTGCTCGCTCTTGGCTACCACCATCACGCCGGTGGTGCCCGCGTCGAGCCGGTGCACCACGCCCTTGCGCTCAGCGGCGCCGGAGGTGGAAATGCGCAAGCCGGCAGCGGCGAGCCCGCCGATCACCGTCGGCCCCCTCCAGCCGGGGCTGGGATGCACCGCGACGCCGATCGGTTTGTCGACCACGACGATGTGGTCGTCGTCGTGCAGCACGCGCAGCCCGTCGACCGGTACCGCGGCGAGGCCCACCGGTACCGGCTCGGGCAGGGTCACTTCGACGAGGCCACCCGCCGTGAGGCGATCCGACTTCCCCGCCTGCTTACCGTCGAGCAACACGTTGCCCTCGGTGGCGAGATCGGCCACGGCGGTGCGTGACAGGCCGAGGAGCTTGGCCAGCCCGGCGTCGACGCGCATGCCGTCCAGCCCGTCAGGCACGGGCAACAGCCGCGCCGTCACGCGTCCTCCTGCGGCGCGCTCTCCGGCTCGGACGCCGTCTTGGCTGCCCGCCCCTTGGCCGTCGTCCCGTCGAACTCCCTGCCCAACAGCGTGAGCAGCACGATCAGCACGCCGCCGACGACGATCGCGGAGTCGGCCACGTTGAACACCGGCCATACCTGCCCGTTGGGCGCGAACACCGAGACGAAATCGACGACGTGACCCCGCAGTACCCCCGGCGCGCGGAAGATCCGGTCGGCCAGGTTGCCGAGCGCGCCCGCGAGGATCAGGCCGAGCCCGAGGGCCCACCCGCGTGAGCGCAGCTTGCGCGCGATCCAGCAGATCGCGACCACCACGGCGATAGCGACGAGCGCCAGCAACCAGGTCAGCCCGGTCCCCATCGAGAAGGCCGCGCCGGGATTGCGGAGCAACTGCAGGTAGACGGCGCCACCGAGGACGCGAACCGGCTCACGCCCCTGCAGCATCTCGACCGCCAGCACCTTGGTGACCAGGTCGAGCGCCAACACGGTGAGGGCCACCAGCGCGATCAGCCCCACCCTGCGGCGCGGCAGCCGCACGGCACTCGGTGGATCCTGGTCATGTCGGCCTGCTCGGTGTTCGCCCATCACTCCGGCAACTTTAGCTTGCGTACTAAAACTGCCTTGACACGGCGCTCATCGCCCCAGTGGGTCACTTGCCGGTCTCGCCCTTCCACCGGGCCAGCCGCCCCGCCCGATCGACCGCCCTGATCCGCCTTTCGGTCGCGACGCGCACCTGCGTCGTGGTGACCACAAGCAACTGATCCCTCTCCTGCAGCCGCGTCGAATCCACCGGGGTGAAGCCCTTGCCCTTGCGCACGATCAGGCTGACCGACGCCCCCTTGGGCAGCCGAAGCTCGGCGAGGTAGACCCCGTGGAGCTGGGAGCCCTCCTGGATCCTGACCTGAAGCAGATCCGCCTTGAGTTCGTCGAGCGGCGCGGCATCGACCTGGATCTCCTTGGGCTCGAGGTCACGCGCCAGCCCGAGCCATTTGACCAGCGGCTTCATCGTCAGCCCCTGAACCACCGTGAGCACGATGACCAGTACAAACACCGTATCGACGAGCAGATCGGCGCCGTCGATACGGTTGGCGACGGGTATCGACGCGAGCACGATCGGCACCGCACCACGAAGTCCCGCCCACGAGATGAACATATGCTCGCGCCAAGACATCCGGAACGGCAGAAGCACGGGTACCACCGACAGCGGCCGCGCGAGTAGCAGCAGCACCGCACCCGCCAGCAGACCCGGCACGATCGCGTTCACCAGGCGCTCCGGCGACGCGAAGAGTCCCAGCATCACGAACAGCCCGATCTGTGCGAGCCAGCCGAGACCTTCGGCGAACGAGAGCGTGTCGGAACGGTGTGGCAGCCGCGAGTTGCCGAGCACGAGACCGGCGATGTACGTCGCGAGGAAGCCAGACGCGTGGATGCCCCAGCCGCACGCGAACGCGAGCACGCACACCGCGACCGTCGCCAACGGGTACAGACCGGTGGCGGGAAGCGCCGCTCGCCGCAGCGCCTGCGCACCGAGCCAGCCGAGCCCCCCGCCGATGAGCGCGCCTACGACCAGCTTGTAGGTCAGCATGAGCGGCAGGGACCAGGTGATCGGATCCGTGCTGGCGAGCACAACGACCAGGATGTAGACCGGTGCGTCGTTGATGCCGGACTCGAGCTCGAGCGTGCCGACGAGCCGCTTGCTGACCCCGATGCCGCGCAGCACGCTGAACACGGCAGCGGCATCGGTCGACGACAGCACCGCGCCCCACAGAATCGCCATCCGCCAGTCCAGCCCGAGCAACCAGTGCATCGCGGCCCCGGTCACCCCGATGCTGATCCCGACGGTCACCGTGGACAGGGCGATTCCGGACCAGAGCGAGCCCCGGACATCTCGCCAGCGCGTGGTCAGCCCGCCCTCGGTGAGGATCATGACCAGTGCGGTTATGCCGAGGAACTGGGTCAGCTCCGCGTCGTCGAACTCGATGCCGAGAACGTTCTCGCCGAGCAGCACCCCGATGCCGAGGTAGAGCAACAGCGATGGCAGCCCCAGCCGGATCGAGACTCGCACCGCGATGACGGCCACGAGCAGCACCCCAGCGCCGACGCCGAGGATGATCGCGAGCTGCTCCACCACACCTCCACGACGCCGACCCTTGGGCACATATTCTCGCCCATGCGGTGCTGATCCAGCCGGATGAACCCGCCCGCGTGCCCAAGACCCGGATCAGCCGCGGCGCAGTTCACCCAGATGTTGGACGGCGCCGGGCGGGGCAGGCTCGAGTTCGACGAGCTTGTCCCTGCCGCGCTCGCCTCGCACGATGGTGACGTCCCGCGCCCGGACGCCCAGCGCCTTGGCCAGCACCCGGCACACCGCGCGGTTCGCCTTGCCGTCGACCGCGGGCGCGGCCACCGCCACGATCAACGCCGCCCCGAGATCACCCTCCCAAGTCCCGCCGACGGCGTCGCGCTTGACACCCGGCTTCACCCTGATCGCGAATCGCACGCATTCACGCTACGCGGCCCTCGTGAGTGCTGATCAGTGCCGGAACACGCATAAGCACGCACGACCGGGCTAGCCGCCCAGGAACTTGCCCGCAACCGCTACGGCTGGTTTGGACGACCCGGCGTCGGCCACGAACGCCGCGAAGGCCAGCACCGCGGCGGACGGGGGCCGGTAACCCTCGTTGACAATCGTGTCGATATCGCGCCACAGCCGGGGCTTGACCTGCTTGCCCGCCGCGACGGTCGCCGCCATCAGCGCGACGCCGAATGGGCTCGCCTGCACCCTGCCTTGACCGATGCCGTCCTCCACCCGCTGCACCTGGCTGTCGGCGGGCAGCACCGCACCCGCCTCCGTGGTGATACCCGGAACGTCGAAGTCGGCGTTGAGCCCCAGAGCATCAGCCGCTTTCGCCAGCGCATCGGCGGGCAACTCGGCGGCAAGCCTGCCGAAGGTGGTGTTGCACGAGTGCGCGAAAGCGGTGCGCAGCGGCACGTCGCCCAGGTCGAAGCCGCCGTCGTTGGGGATGGTCCTGGTGCCGATCGTGGCCTTGCCAGGGCAGGGCAGCACGGTGCCGATCCCGGCCGCCCCGCTGTCCAACACCGCCGTGGCCGTGGCGATCTTGAACGTCGACCCCGGCGGGTAGAGCCCGGTCAGCGCGACCGGGCTCTCGCCTGCGGCCCGGTTCTGCGCGACCGCGATGATGTCGCCGGTCGACGGCCGGATCACCACCAGGGCCGACGCATTGCCCACCGAGTCGACCGCCGCCTGCGCCGAGGCCTGAGCTGACGCGCTCAGGGTCGTGGTGAGCGCCGCACTCTTCTCTAATGTCTTGCCGTGGAGCACCTTTTTCCGCCGCCCCTTGGCATCGACAGCTGCCACACCCCAAGAGTCTCCGGAGCCTTGT